>DASVEC010000575.1:0-3243 GCA_036380755.1 Iamia sp.
ACCGAGGGCGTGGCGTGAGCCGGGAGCAGCCGTGGGAGCGGAGCACGACCACCGGGCCGGAGGGCCTGGCCGAGCCCGGACGCAACCTCATCCGGCTGTCGTGGGCCGGCACCGCCATCACCTGCGTCACCTCGGTGGCCAACGCACTCACCGGCGACCGCGACCACTACGCCCTGTCGGCCGCCCCCGCCCTGGTCATGCTGGCGCTCGGGTGCGTGGCCTTCCTCTGGGCCTTCGCCGTCGCCGTCGAGCGCAGCCGCACCGAGGAGATAGGCGTCGGCGGGCTCTTCTTCCTCGAGGGCTGCGCGCCCCGCCGGGTCCAGGTCCTGATGATCGCCTCGGTCGCCGTCCAGACCGTGGTGCCCCTGGCCGTGGCCGTGGTCCGGCCGTTCACCGCCTTCGCCGTGCTGGCACCGGTCTGGTCGCTCGGGCTCGCCGGGCTCTGGGGTGCCCGCCACGGCACCTTCCCGCCCCGCCGCGGGCCGGGCGACGCCGATGGGCCAGACTCTGGTCATGGGTGATTCGGTCCGGGAGCACACCACCATCACGGCACCGGCGGACGAGATCCTCGCCGTGCTCCAGGACATCGAGGCCTACCCGACGTGGGCGCAGGACCTGAAGGAGGCCACGGTGCTGACTCGCGACGGCGACGGCCTGGTCACCATGGCCCGCTTCCGCGCCGCCGGCTTCGGCTACAGCACCCAGTACACGCTGGCATATGACCACTCCGAGCCGGGCCGGTTGGCCTGGCACCAGGTGAGCGGGGACGTGACCCGCAAGCTCGACGGCCACTACGACCTCGTCGACAACGGCGACGGCAGCACCGACGTGGCCTACGAGCTCGAGGTGGAGCTGATCATCCCGGTGCCGGGCTTCGTGAAGCGGCGGACGGCCCACAAGATCACCCACACCGCGCTGCCCGCCCTCAAGGCCCGGGTCGAGGGGTGAGAGAGCGCAGCGAGCCACCGAGGCAGCACGGGTGACCGGCACCCCTGCGTCCGGCCGGACCCTCCTCTTCACCGGCAAGGGCGGTGTGGGCAAGACCACCGTGGCCGCCGCCACCGCGGTCCGCTGCGCCGAGGCCGGCGCCCGCACCATCGTCCTCTCGACCGACCCGGCCCACTCGCTGGCCGATTCGCTCGACGGCGACCTGGGCACCCGCCCCACCCCGGTGGTCGAGAACCTGTGGGGCCAGCAGCTCGACGCCCGGGAGCGGATGGAGGAGGCCTGGGGCGACATCCAGGGCTGGCTCGTCGACGTCTTCGAGTGGGCCGGCGTCGACGGCGTCGAGGCCGAGGAGCTGGCGTTGCTCCCCGGGCTGGAGGAGGTCTTCGGCCTGGTCGACATCAAGGCCTACGCCGACGGCGGCGAGTGGGACGTCATCGTCGTCGACTGCGCCCCGACGGCCGAGACCATCCGGCTGCTGTCCCTGCCCGACGTCCTCCGCTGGTACATGGAGCGGGTCTTCCCGACGAGCCGCCGCCTCCACCGGGCGGTCGGGCCCGTCCTGTCCCGGATGACGTCGCTGCCCGTCGCCGGCGACGCCGTGTTCGGCTCGGCCGAGAAGTTCTACGCCCGGCTCGACGGGGTGAAGGAGATCCTGGCCGACACCGAGCGCACCAGCGTCCGCCTGGTCGTGAACCCCGAGCGCATGGTGGTGGCCGAGGCCCGGCGCACCGCCACCTACCTCTCGCTGTTCGGGTACGGCGTCGACGCCGTGGTGGCCAACCGGCTGCTGCCCGACGACATCGCCGACCCCTGGTTCGACCGCTGGAAGGCCAGTCACGCCGAGCACCTCACGGCGATCGAGGAGGGCTTCGCCCCGCTCCCGATCCTCCGCGCCGACCTGGCGGGGGAGGAGGTCGTGGGGCTCGACCGGCTGCGGGGCTTCGGCGCCGCCCTCTACGGCGAGCGCGACCCGGCCACCCGGATGCACGACGGCACGCCCCTGCGCGTCGAGACCCGGGGCGACGACATCGTCCTCCTGCTCGAGCTGCCGTTCGCCGAGCACGACGAGCTCGACCTCGGCCGTCACGACGAGGAGCTGATCGTGACCGTCGGCCCCTACCGGCGGGCCATCGTGCTGCCGGACTCGCTCCAGCGCCGCTCGGTGGCGGGAGCCAAGCTGCGCGACGGCACCCTGACCGTCACCTTCACCCGAGGGGAGACGCCGTGACTCAAGAAGAGGGCACGTCCGACCGATCAGACCAGGGTCGGCCCCCCGGGGTCGACGCCCTGCAAGCTGCGGCACGGGAGGCGATCGACGCCACCCGTGCTCTCCTCGACGTCGCGGAGGCCCTGGTGAACGATCCCGAGATGGTGGAGCGCTTCGGCTCCGTCGTGCGCGCCGCCACCGGCGCCGCGGCGCGAGCGGCGCGTGCCGCCGGGACCGACCGGAGTGCCGCGGACGAGGGGCCGGACGACGAGGGCGACGGGGTGCAGCGCATCCCGGTGTCCTGAGAGGCTCAGCGGACAATGGCGACCAGGGTGAACGTGACGACCATCGGCAAGCTGAGCCTCTCAGCGACGGTACGGGTGGTCTGGCCGGCGACGAAGGAGCTGGCCAGATCGGCTCAGAACCCGCCCTCCGGAATCGACGAACGAACGCCCGCGGCCGCCCATCGGCACGGGTTCTGAGGAGCATCTGTGAAGATCCTGCGCCTGACCGGCTCCCAGCCCCAGTCCTGGGCCGTCGACCTGCATCCCCGCCTGACGGTGGTCCACGGTCTCGCCCCCGAGGTCGCCGGGCCCGTCCGCGCCGCCATCGACGCCCTCGTCCGGGCCCGTCTGAGCCCGCCCGAGCTGTCGGCCTCCGGTCTCGGCGGCCTGGTCGCGGTGGGCGACTCGGAGATCTCGGTCGAGACCCTGGCCGGCTGGTCGCCGGGCCTGGTGCCCGCCGCTCCGCTAAGGGGCGCCGACCTGCGTGACGGTGTCCTGGCCCTGGCCCAGGGCCGGTCCCGGGCCCTCGACGCCGAGGTCGCCGCGGCCGACGCCGAGGTGGCCGAGGCCGAGGCCGCTCTCACCGCCGTGCGCCAGGCCGACAGCGCCATCGCCGGCCACGGCTCCACCGCCGCCCGCTGGCGTGAGCGGGAGGAGGCTGCCGCCGCCCTGCGCCGCGCCCGCCGGCGCGTCGCCGACGCCGTCAGCGCCGCCGCCGACGCCGACGCCGCCCGGTCCCACTCCGTCGCCCCCTCGGCCGAGATCGGCCACCTCCTCGCCGAGCGCGAGCGCCTGGCGGCGGAG
>DASVEC010000576.1:0-2672 GCA_036380755.1 Iamia sp.
GGGTGGCAGCCGGAGTCGACGACGAAGGCGGCCCCGGCGGGGGCCTTGGAGGCCCGCCGGGCCAGGGTCATGGCCTCGGCCGCGGCGGTGGCCTCGTCGAGGAGCGAGGCGTTGGCGAGGGCCAGCCCGCTGAGATCGGTGATCAGGGTCTGGAAGTTGAGCAGCGCCTCGAGCCGCCCCTGCGAGATCTCGGGCTGATACGGCGTGTAGGCCGTGTACCAGGCCGGGTTCTCGAGGATCGAGCGCCGGATCACGGGCGGCGTGACCGTGCCGTGGTAGCCCATGCCGATCATCGAGGTGACCACCTGGTTGCGGGCGGCCAGCTGCCGCAGCTCCTCCAGGGCCTCGGCCTCGCCCACGGCCTCGGGGAGCTCGAGGGGAGCGGCCTCGCGGATGCCGGCCGGGACGGCGTCGTCGACCAGCTCCTCCAGCGAGCCGTAGCCCAGCCCGGCGAGCATCGCGGCCTGGTCGTCGACCCCGGGGCCGATGTGGCGGTCCGCGAAGGGGACGCCGGAGCCGGACTGGGAGAGCCCCTTGGTCGGGAGCATGGTGCGGTCGGACATGGGTCCTCCGGGGCGGTGGGACGGGGTCGGCCGGGCGGCCACGGTCTCGTCCTCCCCACGCTGTCATCGGCGCCTGAGAGGTTCACCGGCGGACCGGCTTGCACCTTGGGCGGACCGGGCGGACCGGTCTCTTTCCAGCGTCGCCTCGTCCGTGCGGTCCTGGTGCCTGAGAGATTCCGGGGAGGGACTTGCTCCTTCGGCGGCCCGACGCTGGGCCTCTCCCGCACGGTGTCGGCAGCGGGGCCACGCTACCAGCGCCGAGGGCGGGGACAGGTACCCCGGGCCGTTGCGTAATCACCGCTCAAGCCGCTCAGGAGGGCGGCGCTCATGATGACGGCAGGCCCCAACGACGGGGCCCCGCACGACAGAGGAGTGGTTGAGATGGATGTTCGCCGTGGAGTGGCCGCTGGCCTGGTGGGCCTGGCCCTGCTGGCCGGCACGACCGGGTGCAGCAAGATCGGCGAGAAGGTGGCCGAGGAGGCCATCGAGCAGAACTCGAACTGCGAGGGCGTCGACGTCGACGTCGAGGAGGGCGGGTTCTCCGGCACCTGCGGCGACGAGCAGATCGATGCCAACGTCTCCGGCGAGGGCGAGCTGCCCGACGGGTACCCGGCCGACGTGGCCCCGCCCGAGGGCTACGAGATCATCACCGCCGTCGGGAGCACGGACCCGATCCAGTCCTACGACGTGTACGGCACCATCGCCGGCGACGTGGCCGGGATCTACGAGGACGTCAAGGCCACGTTCACCGCGGCCGGCTACACGATCGACGTCGACTCGCTGGCCGAGGGCCCGACCGGGCCGGTCGGCAACTTCTCGGCCACGGGCCCCGACTTCACCGCCGCCGTCACCGTGTCCGAGGTGGCGACCGACGCGGGCGAGGTCTCGGTCAACTACGTGCTCAACGCAGCCGGCTGACCGATGGGCTACGGGGTGGTGGTGGTCCACCGGGCCCGGCTCCTGCCCCGGTTGGTGCTGGTCGGCGGGATCATGCTGGTCTCGTTCGGCATCACCGGCGCCGTCGTGTGGTTCACCGTCCTCGGTGCGGCCGACGACGTCCGGGACGCCCAGGACGCGACCCGCTTCACGGTCCCGGCGCCCGGTGCCACCGATCCCGTCTCCGTCCCCCAGGGGTGGCCCGAGGCGCTGGCGCCACCCGAGGGGGCGACGGTGATCAGCTCGGTCGCGACCAACGCCGGCACCCCCGACGAGCAGCTCGTGCTCGTCTACGAGGTGGCCCGGGACGGGCCGGTGGCGGCCGACGCCCTGCGGGCCCAGCTGGAGGCGGCCGGTCTCACGATCACCAGCGACGCCGTCGGTCCCGAGGGCAGCGGCTCGCTCACGGCTGCGGGTGCCGGCCGGGAGGCCAGCGTGGCGGTCGCCCCCACCGCCGCCCGTCCCGGGGTCACGACCCTGTCCTGGGTCCTGCGTCCCGGCCTACGCTGATCCACCATGACCGATCTGATGCCCGCCCGGCCCTTCGTCGATCGCACGCCCGACGAGGAGCGGGCCCATCGCAAGCGGCGCCTGGCGGGGGCCTTCCGCATCTTCGGACGCTTCGGGTTCGACGAGGGCGTGGCCGGTCACATCACCGCCCGCGATCCCGAGCGCCTCGACCACTTCTGGGTCAACCCGTTCGGGATGAGCTTCAAGCAGATCAAGGCGTCGGACCTCATCCTCTGCAACCACGACGGCGACGTCGTCGAGGGCACGTGGCCGGTCAACCGCGCCGCCTTCGCCATCCACTCCCGGGTCCACCACGCCCGCCCCGACGTGGTCGCCGCGGCCCACTCGCACAGCAAGTTCGGCCGGGCCTTCTCGACGCTGCACCGCCCGCTGGCGCCGCTGACGCAGGACTCCTGCATCTTCTACGGCGACCACGCCCTGTTCGACGACTACACCGGCGTGGTCGACGACCCGGCCGAGGGCGATCGCATCGCCGCCGGGCTGGGCGGCAACAAGGCCGCCATCTTGGCCAACCACGGCCTCCTGACGGTGGGCCACACCGTCGACGAGGCGCTGTTCTGGTTCGTCACCATGGAGCGGACCTGCGAGGTCGAGCTCCTCGCCCGCGCCGCCGGCGAGCCCAAGGAGATCGACCCCGAGGTC
>DASVEC010000577.1:0-2118 GCA_036380755.1 Iamia sp.
GCCGACGACCACGAGCAGCAGGACGGCCTCGGCGGCCAGGGTCCGGCGCAGCAGGCGGCTCACGATCGCCGGAGCACGGTCCTCGTCGTGCTCCAGCACGGGCAGGAGGCGGAAGCGGTTCACCGCGCCCAGCAGCGCGACCAGGCCGACCACGGCCACCTTGGCCATGAGGAGCTGGCCGTACGAGGTGGAGGTGAGGGCGTGGAGCGAGCGCACCTGGGTCCAGCCGAGGGCGGACCCGGCGACGGCCACCCCCACCAGGGCGAAGGCGGCCACGCCCGAGAAGCGCAGCACGACGGGGGCGGACGCCGGGCCCGCTCGCCGTCGAGCCATCACCACGACCACGCAGCCGACGACCCCGCCGAACCAGATCGAGGCGGCGGCCACGTGGACGGCGTCGGACCCGACGGCGAGCGCCTCGGGAGACGTGGTGGCGGTGTGGCCGGCGATGGCGAAGGCGAGGCCGAGGGCCACCACCGCGCCGCCGGCGAGGAGCCGGTCGCCCCCGCCGTCGACGGCCAGGAACAGCAGCGTGAGGAGGGCCACGGCCATGCCGATGCCGACCCGGTCGCCCAGCAGCTGGCTGGCCACGCCCGACTCGGTCAGGGCGTCGGGCCCGAGACCGGTGGCCAGCGCGGCCCGCACGGGGAGCTCGGCCAGGATCCCGATCGCCCCGGCCCCCGCGGCGACCCGCAGCAGCCGGCGGAGGGCGGGGCGCTCGGGGCCCCGGTCGTGGGCGACGGCGAGGAACACGGCCAGCCCGGCCGCCAGCAGCGCCCCGCCGTAGCCGAGGAACCGGGTGCCGGCGCCGACGACCTTCCACGGCCCGTCGCCGTCGTCGCCGAGGAGCGAGGCGGCCAGGTCGTCGTCGATGCGCTCGGCCCCGTCGCCCACGGTGAAGGTGAACGAGCCGTGGATCGGGTGGCTGTCGGCCGAGACCACCCGCCAGGAGGCGATGTAGGCGCCGTCGGCCAGACCCTCGAGGGCGACGGTCACGACCCCGCCGCGGGCCTCGACGCCACCGCGATCGACCCGGGTCCCGGTGCGGTCGAGGACGCGCACCGCCCCGAGTGTGGCCGAGACGTTCTCGGAAAAGGTGATCTCGACCGCTGCCGGCGCGGCATCGAGGCGGGCTCCGTCGGCCGGTGCGGTCGACACCAGCTCGGCGTGGGCGCCGGCCGGCGCCGCCGGCCACACGGCGAGCGCGACGAGGACGATCGTGGCCGGGCCGAGGGCCCGGCGGGGGATCCTCACGCCGGCACCAAGCGGGCCCGGCGGGGCCCGCCCCGGCGGGTGCGCGGGTGCAGCAGGGTGAGCAGGGCGACGCCCACCAGGTCGAGGACGTGGTGCGCCTCGGTGAGCGCCACCGCGTCGCCCTGGACGACGTCGACGCCGGCGGTGAGGACCATGGCGCCGGCCAGGGCGCCGGCGAAGGGGAGGAGGCCGGCCGCCAGCCGGGGTCGCCACGCCGTGGCCAGCAGGCCGACACCGAGCGCGAGCTCGAAGGCGCCCATCTCCCGGGCCACGTGGACGGGGGCGCGGGCGTCGTCGGCCAGCACCAGGGCGGGGACGGCCAGCACCAGCTGGGTCAGGCCGATGGCCAGGAGGGCGTAGCGCACCGCCTCCCGCACCGGGCGGGGACGGGCGCTGAGCGGGACGGCGGCGAGGATGGCGTCGGTGCGGTCGACCACGGGCACCGCCGGGCGGATCCGCACGGCCCGGTGGAGGGCGGTGGCCTGGGCCACCCAGGCCCGGCAGTCGGCGCACCCCTCGAGGTGGAGGTCGACGTCGGCATCGGTCAGGCCGGCCGGCAGCGCCTCGGCGTCGAGGCGGGCGGACGCGGCGTCACGGCAGTCGGCACAGCGCATGCCCACCAGGTCGCCGGTCCCTGCGTCCTGGTTCCCGACGGGTCGTGTGCCACCCTGTCCGGCCGTGGATGCGCTCACCCGCCTCGCCCTCGAGGCGCGCGACGGCGACGAGGTCAGCCTGGCCGGGTTCGTCCGGGCCTCGCAGGCCGACGTCCGGCGGCTGGCCGCCCACCTCGTCGACCCCCAGTCGGCCGACGACGTGACCCAGGAGGTCTACGTCCGGGCCATCCCCGCCCTGGCCCGCTACCGC
>DASVEC010000578.1:0-9525 GCA_036380755.1 Iamia sp.
GTCGAGCAGCGCGACCCCGGTCTCCTCCAGGAGATCGGTGTCCAGGTCCTCGAGATCGAGGCGGAGTCGTCCGGGCGGGGCGAGGAGGGCCTCGGCAACTGGCCCGGTGCGGCGCGGCGGGCGGTGCGCTGGGTCAAGCTCTTCACCCGATCGCGCATCGACCTCGCCTCCGAGCTGGTGCGCACCTTCGGCGACGAGGTCGACCTCTTCATCCCGATGCTCGTCGACCTCGGCACCGGGCTCGGTGACGAGGCGGTCACCTCCGTGGCGGACCAGGTCGTCGTGTACGAGCTGCTCAGCCGCGCCTCGATGCTCGGTGTGCTGCCGCGCAGCGGTCGGGCCCGCGTCCACCCCTTCGTCGGGTTCGACCCGCTCCGCGAGCTGCGCAGCCGGCAGGTGCCGCCGATCCGGTCGCCGCTGGAGATCGTGCAGGAGGCGGTGCTGCGGTTCGGCTTCGTCGGCATCAAGCTCTACCCGCAGATGGGCTGGCGCCCCTCGGGCAACCGCGCCTCGGCCCGCCTGAGCGCGTCCGAGGCGGCCGAGCTCGATGCGATCGTCGACGAGCTGGCGGCGTGGTGCGAGGCGGAGCACGTGCCGGTGACCTCGCACTGCTCGAACTCGAACTACGCCGATCGCCGCACCTACGGCGTGCTGGGCGAGGAATTCGGGCGCCCTGAGGACTGGTGGCCGGTGCTGACCGCCCACCCCGGGCTGCACCTGAACCTCGGCCACTTCGGCGGGGCCCGTCGCGACGAGCCCCGTGACGGGTGGCCGTGGCGGATCGCCCGGGGCATGGCCGACCACCCCAACCTCTACGCCGACGTCGGGAACCACCGCATTGACGATGACGAGCTGTTCGACGCCTACATCACCATGCTCGGCGCCATGCGGAACGAGCCGGCAACCGCCTGCGTCACCGAACGGCTGATGTACGGCTCGGACTGGTTCATGGACGCCCTCCATCCCGAGCACGAGCAGTTCCTCACGACCTACCGGGGCCGGATCGCCGAGGCGTTCGAGGCCGTCGACCCGTTCATGGGCGGGAGCGCCCTCCGGTTCCTCGGCTTCCACGATCCCGACAACCGCAACAACCAGCGCCTCACCGAGCGCTACACCACCTACGCACCCGACCGCCACCCGACCTGGCTGACCCGCGCCGAGGACTCGTGAGCATCATCGACGACTTCCCGCTCGACTGGACGGACCCGAGCGTCCAGCAACTCCACGCCCTCCTCGCCGAGAGCTACTTCATGCCCGACCGGGTGGTCACGTTTCTCCAGCAGGCCGGGATCTCGGCCGCCAGCGTCTCCTGGAACGGCGCCATGTGGGACGTGTGGGCCGAGATCATGCGCGTCGCCGCCAAGCAGGCGAAGCTCCGAGCCCTCATTGACGTCGTGACCACGACCGGGGATGCCGCCGTCACCAACCGCATCCACGAGCTGATCGCCGCCACCCCGGTCGTGTCCCCGCCGACGCCGGATCCGGATTGGGCCGCGGCCGCCGCCGCCGGCGGCGTCGAGCGCATCATCGAGGCCGAGCCCACCTTCATCGACTCGGCCTTCCTCCGGCGGGGGGCCGAGCTGGCCGAGGCGGTCGTCCGGCTGGTGGTGAACACCGCCTCGGCGGCCTACACAGGCACGGGCTTCCGCATCGGCCCCAGGCACCTGCTGACCAACCACCATGTTCTCGTCGTCCCCGAACCGGTCACCTCGGTCGACGTGTGGGTCCGATTCGAGAGCGGTCTGGACGGGGCCGAGGTGGCGCCGACGATCCTGTCCGGGCTGGTCGGCTCGATCCGGACGGGGGCGCCCCGAGACTGGGGGGTGATCGAGGTCGAGGACCTGCCTGACTTCGTGCCTGTTGTCGACCTGGCCGATGTCGGGCACGTCGAGGTCGACGATCGCGTCTACATCATCCAGCACCCGCAGGGCCTCCCCAAGAAGATCGGGATGGTCCACAACGTCGTCCGCCATGCCGACGCCGATGTGGTGCAGTACCTCACGGACACCCAGCCCGGGTCGTCGGGGGCGCCCGTATTCGACGAGCGCTGGCGGATCGTGGCCCTCCACCACCGGTGGGTACGCGCCAATGGCGAGTACCGGAACCAGGGCCAGCGGATCGATGCGGTCGTCGGCGACATGGCGGCGGCGGGCGTGTCCTGGGCGTGAAGTTCCTCGATGACCGCCCGTTGTCGCTCGCCGACCCGCAGGTCGCGGCGCTCCTCGAGGTGCTCTGCGACGCCTGGCCGCACGACAACGCCCCCGCCATCGAGGCGGCCGACAAGGCGGGCCTGCCGATGGCGCGGATCAACTGGAAGCCGGCGATGGAGCAGGTGATCATCGACATGCTGAAGGTCGCCGCCGACCACCTGCTGATGCGGCGGCTGGTCACCGTCCTGGTCGAGCAGGAGGTGCGGGTCAAGGAGCTCATCGCCGGGTTCGGGGTCATCCCGACGCAGAAGCCGACCCCGTCCGGCGCCCACGGCATCGACCCCTACGAGGCCCACCTCGTGGCCGGCCGGCGCGCCGTATTCGACCGCCGCGGGCTGCGCACCCACCTGAAGGACCTCTGCGATCCGACCGGCCGCCGTGCCCTGCTCGTCCGAGGCCCGACCCAGAGCGGCCGGAGCCACACGTGGGTCCTGGTCAGCCATCTGGGCGAAACCCTCGGGATCACCTGCCGGAGGGTCGACATGTCGGTCGTGCTCGCCGTCGCCGACGAGGGCCCGGCGGGCACGATCGATCCCCAGGAGGTCGCCGACGCCATCACCAAGGTGTTGGGGTGGGACCGCGTCACGCCGAGCGACCCGACCGCCAGCCCGGCCAAGCGGGCCAGCAACCTGCTGCTGGGCGTGCAGGCGCGGGCCGCCGACCTGGCCGAGCCGCTGATCCTGCTGGTCGACGGTCTCGAGCTGGCCGGGCCGGGGACGCCCGCCCACGACCTCCTGGTCGGGTTGACCCAGGCGGCGGCGGCCTTCGAGCTCGGGCCCATCCGGCTGGTGGCGACCGATTGCACCGACAGGACCGCCGAGCTGCTCGTTCGCGGGGCGATCGAGGACGACCTCGACTTCCCGACGACGATGGACGTCCGCGGCTTCTTCGTCGGCGCCGCCGAAGAGCGGGGGCTGACCGTCACCGACGGTGCCGTCGATCTGCTGATGGAGGAACTGCTCGGGCACGACGGTCGGCTCCAGCCGACGATGCTGGCCGATGTCTCCGAACGGGCCGGCGAGCTGGCGTGGGTCGCGTTCGCCGAGGGGCGGGCGACGTGACCCCGGAGCGCACGATCGTCACCGAGGACGACATCCGCGCCCGTCTCGCGGCCCGGACCGAGGAGACCGGCATCGACGCCGAGCGCCATCGGCTGCGTCGGGCCACCGCCCTGAGCTCGTCGTTCACCGTCTCCGACCTGGCCGACCTGGGGGCGGACGACGTCGCCACGTTCCTCGCCCTCGACACCGAACCGGTCGGTCGCACGCCCGGCGAGCGGTGGCGGTTGCGGTCGGCCGTGCGCGACGAGGTCCTCCGCGACCTGGCCGCCGCCGGGGACCTGGCCGCCGCGGTCGACACCCCGCTCCCCGCCGACCCGACCGATGGGGCCCGACGGGCGGCCGAGCGGATGCTCGCCGCCGACTTCAACCCGACCCGCCTCGGTCCGGTCGAACTGGGCGGGGCGACGGTCGCCTGCCGCTGGCTGGCCCCGGTCGTCCCCGAGATCGCCGCCGCCGAGGCCGAGATCCGTCGTCTCCGGGCCCGGTCACAGCTGCTCGAGTCTCGCCGGGCCGCTCAGATCGGGTTCGTCGGCCGGACGGGCGAGCTCGACCTGCTCCACACGAGCCGTCGCTCCGGGGGCCCGCGGTACGTCGTCGTCAGTGGGATGGGTGGCGTGGGCAAGACAACCCTCCTGGCCCGCTTCGCCGTCGAGTGCGTCGAGCGGTGGGCCATCCCGTGCGCGACGGTGACGTTCGAGGGCATCGACACCGCACCCGACGCACCGCTCCACATGCTGGCGAACGTGGCCCGTCAGCTGGCGCTCCAGACCGACGACCTCGGTGTCGACAAGGCCACCGACCGGTTCGTCGAGGCGGCCACCAAGACCCAGGCGGCCGAGCTCCGCGAGGCGAGCGAGATGGCGACCAGTCGGGCGACGGCGGTCAACCGGAAGCGGTCGTGGCGCCTGGCCGACCAGAACATCCTCATCGGTCGGTTCATCGACCTGGTCGAGGCCACGCACCCCCAGGGCGCAGTCATCGTGATCGACACCTTCGAGATCGTGCAGGATGTCAGCCCGTCCTACGCCGACCGCTTCGTCCAGATCCTGCGCTCGATCGTGGAGCGCAGCCGTTCGATCGCCGTGGTCGTCGCCGGGCGGGGGCGGGTCGAGGTCGACCTCGCGGTCCACCTCGCGCTCGGCGCCCTGACCGAGGAGGAGGGGAAGGAGCTGCTCCGTCGCCGGAGCCAAGGCATCCGGGTCCCCGAACCGTTCCTCGGCGAGGTGCTCGATCGGTCCGGGCTCCACCCGCTAACCCTGCGGCTCCTTGCCGACCTGCTGGTCCAAGAGGGCGAGGAGCGGCTCGCACAGCCGCAGGTCCAGGGGGCGATCCTGGCCGACGTCGCCGAGATCGAGGTGCAGGGCATCCTCTACCGCCGCATCCTCGACCACCTGCCCGACCCCGATCTGCGCCGGCTGGCCAGCCCCGGCCTGGTCGTACGTCGGGTCACGCCCGACGTCGTGCGCCACGTCCTGGCCGGGCCGTGCGGTCTCGGGCCGATCGACGATGACAGGGCGCGAGAACTGGTGGCCGAGCTGGCCCAGATCGGCTGGCTGGTGCACCAGGTCGACGAGCAGACCCTGGTCCACAGAGCAGACCTGCGGGCGGTGATGATCCCCTTGCTGCGGCGCGATGCCCCGGACACGGTGCTGGAGATCCACGAGGCCGCCGCCGATTGGTACGGCCGCGCCGACCGACCCGAGGCGGTGCGCGAGCTGCTGTACCACCTGCTGGCCCTTGGTGTCGGGTCCCACGACCTCGATGTCGTCTGGGACCCTGCCGCCGGCGCCGGGTTGGAGGAGGAGACCGACCTGCCGCCGTCCTCGCTTGTGTACCTGGCCGACAAGCAGGGCCGGACGGTGCCCCCGGCCCTGCGGGCGGCCGCCGACGACGAGGCGTGGGCCCGCCAGGCCGTCCGGCTCGCGGTGGGCTACCTCAACGACGGGCAGCCGGCGCAGGCCGCCGCCGTGCTGGCCGAGCGGGACAGCCGCACCGTTCGTGACGCCACGACCGGTCTCCGCGTCGAGGCGCTGGCACGGGCCGGACGGCTGGAGGAGGCCATGGACCTGGTCGAGCGGTCGCTCGGGTGGGCCGCGGCCAGCGCCATGCCCGACACCTACCGCGAGTTGGCGCTGCTCGGGGCGCGGGTCGCCGAGTCCATGGGCGACATCAGCGCGGCCAGCCGGCTGCTCGAGGAGCTCCGAACCTCGACCGGTGAGTCGGTGGCGCTGGCGGGGCTGACCGCCGGCGTGGCGCTGCTCCGGATCGATCGCCACCACGGGCTGGCGGACCTCGACGTCGCCGCGCTGCGGGAGGACGTGCTCGCCGAGGCGCTCGCCATGGGCGACGAGCTCGATGAGCACCCGGCGCTCCTCAGCGACCTGGCCTCCGAGCTCGGCAAGCACGCCCCCGAGCTGGTGGCGCGCGCCGCCCGGGCCGACGCCCTCTCCTTCGAGAGCGCCAGCGCTTACGACGACGACGAGGACCTGCTGACCGCCACGGAGATGGGCCAGGCCCTGTATGACGACATCACCGACGAGGACGGCATCATCGACGACGTGGCCTGGTCCGTGGACGCCGACGGTGACGGAATCGTCGAGTCGATCCGTTCCGACGCCGACGAGTCGCCCTTCTGACCCACCCACCAGAGCCCCGGCCCCGGCCCCCGGCCGGGGCTCTAGTGGCGAGGGGAGCGCCTTCTCGGGCTGGCGGCGCTGGCGGGGTTGGTCCGGATCCACTCCCACCGCTGGGGCTGGGCGAGGGCTCGGTGGAGGTCGACGTGGACATGGTGGACGGTCCCTGGTGCGAGCGGTCGCCCCTCTCGGTCGCCGCGTCAGGTCGGTCACCAGCACACCACCGAGGTGCGGTACGAGATCGTGGCCAACGGCCGAGCGGGATCGACGTCTTGGTGGACCCGCAGCTCTCAGCTGCTCCTGCCTCGTCACCCGGCCGCAGGCCGGCAACGTCACCCCCCGCTGGGAGATGCGTTGGCTGTCTGCGGGCGTGAAGAGCTGACCCTGCTCCGGCGGCGGTGAATGCACGGGATCTGGCAGACCGAGGTCGCTGTACGCCTCGATCAGCCGTCGAATCGGCCCCTTCGCGGGAGGACGGGTCGTCCGCCGGGCGAGAACCTCGCTGACCCCCTCGGCGACGGGTCCCGTCGCATCCCCTGGGAGGCCCCGTCCTGGGTGCGTAATAGACCGCCGAAGTAGCCGCGGTGGCCAGGAATGAGGCAGGCCCCCTCCGAAAAGGGGGCCTGGCCTGGACCGTGGTCCTGGAGCGGACGACCGGATTCGAACCGGCGACCCTCACCTTGGCAAGGTGATGCTCTACCAGCTGAGCTACGTCCGCAGGGCTCGATGACCATAGCAGGGCGTCCCGGGGCTTCCCCACTCGCTGGGCCGTCGGTTACTCTGCGTGGCATCAACGGGGGGACGACCACGTCCCGTGATGTTGGAGGTGGTCATGCGGCCGTGGGTGGCTCGGCTCCTGTTCTACGGCGGCACGCTGCTGGCGGTGACGATCATGTGCCAGGGGTTCTTCAAGGACCTCTGTCTCAGCCTCTTCGGCGACGATGTGGGCGAGAGCCTGTTCTCGTTCGTCCGGACCAACGTCGAGGCCCCCATCTCGATCATCGCCCTGGCGATCTACCTCGACGTCGTGCTGGCCCGGAAGACGGCGCCGTGAGCACGGCCCGGCGGCGGGCGGCCTACCTGGTCGTGCTGGTGGCGATCATGCCCCTGTCGGGTTGGGCCGGGACCTACACGGCGTGGCGCACCGTCTTCGGCGACGACGTGGGCCAGTCGCTGGCCGTGTTCTTCGACCTCCAGGTCGAGACCTGGTCGACGATCGGCCTCTTCGCCCCGATCCTCGACCTCGTCTACGGCCTCCACCGCACGCCGCAGGGCTGGGAGCTCGCCCCCCGCCGGGGGATGGCGCGCGCCGCGACCTACGGGGGCCTGCTGGTGCTGGTGATCTTCTGCTCGGCCGAGGGGCCGCTGCGGGACCTGTTCGCCATCGGGATGCCGGACGACATCGCCGCCTCGGTGGCGCACTACTTCCGGCGGGCACTCGAGGGCGTGCTGACCGCGATCGGTCTGATGCTGTTCCTCGACCTGGTCATCCTGCCCGGCCGGCGCCGGCAGCAGCAGGAGCAGATCGCCTCAGCCTGAGGCGAGGGCGGCTTCGAGCAGCGCCCGGCCCCGCGGCGAGTAGGGCAGGCCGGCGGCGTGGGCCAGGCCCTCAGGGCTCATCTTGCGCGCGGTGCGGCGGAGCACGTCGACGGTCTTCTCGTCCCCCATCAGCTCGGCGGCGTCGTCGAGCTGGAGGGCGAGGAAGGCCAGGCACACGGCGTCCTCGTGGACCTGGACGGCCGGGACCGTGCCCAGCCCCTCCTTGCGCACCAGCCTCTGGGCCTCGGCGACGGTGGCGTCGTCCCACCCCTCGGCGGTGAGCAGGGCGGCCACGTCGTCGGCATGACGGGCCTTGGCGTCGCGCCGCCAGCGCAGGTAGCCGGCCCGCCCCTCGGGGTACTCGGACCGGGGCCGCTCCCACCGGCGCAGGTGGTGGGCCCGGGCGGCCAGGCGCTGGGCCGGCGTGGCGTTCGGGTCGAGGCGATCGACCCACTCGGCCGCCGCCCGCCCGAGGCTCTGCTGCAGCGGTCGCTCGACCCCGTCGACGACGATGCGCTCGGGGTCGGGCTCGTTGGCGGCGTCGATGGCGGCCGCCGTGCGCGCCTCCCGCTCGGCGACATCGCTCACCGGAGCCTCAGTCCTTGGGGCGGAGATCGATGCGCAGGGTCAGGATCCCGTCGTCCAGGCTGCCCTCGGCATCGCCGACCATGGCGAAGTCCTGGAAGTCGGTCTGGGCCTGCTGCACCAGGCGGGTGCGCTCGGGTCCGGCGACCGGGGGCAGGTTGCGCTTCTTGACCGCCTGGGCCCGCTCGCGGAACCGGGCGATCATGGCGTCGACATCGAGCTCTTCGGCCATCGGGCCAACCTACCGGGCGTGGTCGCCGTCCTCGCCCTCGACGTCCGGAGCGGCGTCGTCGGCATCGTCGGGCGGAGGCCCGGGCCGCGACATCGCCGGCGGCACGCGGACCGGGGCCTGCCCGGGACGGACCAGCACCCGCTCGGCATCGGGGGTGCCCAGCTTCTTGGCCGGGGCGTCGACCCGACGGGGCCGGCGGGGCGGCGGCGGCGAGTCGACCAGCGAGCGGGGTGGCGGGCGGTCGCCGGTGGGCCCACTGGGACGGGGCGCGACGACGGCGCCTCCTCCCGCCGAGGCCGGGACGGCGGTGGGGCCCGACGGGGCCGGCACGATCCGCACCGTCTCGTCGCCCTCGGCCGGACCCGGAGGGGGCCCGGCGGGAGCCGGGCGGCGACCGGCGGGCGCGGCGGTGAGGGGCTTGGCCCGGCGGCGGGTGCCGGCGCCGGTGCCGGTGGTGACCGGTGCCGACGGCGACTCGGGTCGGGCCGGGCCGCTCTTGGCCAGGACGGGGGCCGGCGCGTCGCCGAGCACCCGCACGGTCTCGTCACCGGTGGCCCCGGGGTCGCGGGAGAGGACGGCGGGGGCGCCGGGGCCCCGCGGTGGCGGGGTGCCGACGACGGGTCCGGCGGTCACCGCGCCCACCAGCTCGGTGCGATCGCCCTCGTCGTCGAGGTCGGCGGCGTCGAGGTCGTCATCGGTCGCCTCGGCCTCGCGGCCCCGTCGACGCTCCTCGGCCCGGGCGATCAGGTCGGCCCGGCGGCGGGCCGCCCGCTCCGGGTTGGTGGCCCGCACGTAGAGCACGAGGAGGACGAGCAGACCGACCGCCACGGCACCGAGGGCGGCCACGATGATCCAGACCGAGCGGAGGTCGGCGTCGGCCTCGGCCTGCGCGTCCTCGACGGCCGCATCCTCGTCCTCGGCGGTGGCGCCATCGGCCACCGTGGTCTCCGTGCCGTCGGCGTCGGTGGCCGGGACCGGCTCGGTGCTCGGCACCGGCTCGGTGCTCTGCGCCGCCACCGGGACCGCGGTCGCCCCGGCCACGGCGAGCACGACGGCCACGGCACCGGCGGCCAGAGCGCGGCGGACGATCGACGAGGGGCGGGGCGACACGATCGTCCGATGCTAGTTGTGGCCTGGCGCCGTTCTGGTGCCGGGGCCGGCGCTCAGCGCTGGTGGTGGGGACAGGAGTAGGTGGTGCGGCCGCCGATGCTGCGGCGGTCGAGGACCCGGTGGCAGCGGGGGCAGCGGCCGTCGCGGGAGCGCTG
>DASVEC010000579.1:0-3595 GCA_036380755.1 Iamia sp.
GCCAAGGTGCTCTGCGACCTGCCGTTGGACGTCCCGGTCGCGGCCGACGTCGGGCTCGCCGACGCCGAGGCCGACGAGGCCACGGCCCTGCTCACCGCCGCGATCGGCCACTGGCAGGCGCTCCGCGGCACCTCGCCCGACGCGCTGCGCGCCGAGTTCCTGAGGCGCCCCGGCACCCTCACCGTCGACGACGACGGCGACTGGCTGCTCCGGGTCGAGGGGCGGGGCGTCGACGTCCTGCTCGACCAGCTGCCGTGGGGCACGTCGGTCGTCGCCCTCCCCTGGATGTCCCGCCTGCTGCGGGTCGAGTGGCGGTAGGACAGTGAGGGCGCCGGCCAAGAAGCCGACCCGGTCGCGGTCCTCGTCGGTGACCCGTTCCGGCCCGTTCTTCAAGCCCGCCCGCGGGCCGGGGTTCTTCTCCCCCGCCCAGCGCAAGACGACCCCGCCGCCGGTGCAGGCCAAGAAGCTCTCGGTGAGCAAGCCGTCGGACCCCCTGGAGAAGGAGGCCGACCGCACCGCCGAACGGGTCATGCGGATGCCGGCGGAGCAGGTGTCGCGGACCACGGCCCCGGTGCCCCCGGTCGCCCCTGCCGGCGCGGCCGGGCCGAAGGTCGAGCCCCCCAAGGCCGAGCCGCCGAAGGTCCAGCGCTTCGGCACAGGGATCCCGCCCGTCGCCGCCGACGCCGGGACCGAGATCCGCCGGGCGACCACCGGCGGTCAGGCGCTGCCGTCCGACGTGCGGTCGTTCATGGAGCCGAGGATGGGGGCCGACCTCGGCTCGGTCCGGGTCCATGCCGACGAGAACTCCGCCAGCCTGAGCAACCACCTCAGCGCCCGCGCCTTCACCTACCGCAACCACGTCTTCTTCGGCCGGGGCCAGTTCCAGCCCGAGACCAGCGCCGGACGCCACCTGCTCGCCCACGAGCTGACCCACACCATCCAGCAGGGGGCGACCGTCCAGCGCGCCGCGGCCCCCACCTCCGCCGCTCCCGCCCCCGCGGCCCCGGTGACGACGACCAGCACACCGCCGACGGTGCAGCGGCTCGGGATGCAGGACGCGCTCGACTACTTCGCCGACAAGGCGAACAACATCCCCGGCTTCCGGATGCTGACGCTGGTCCTCGGCTTCAACCCGATCAACATGCGCAGCACCTCCCGCACGGCGGCGAACTTCCTCCGGGCGCTGATCGAGCTCGTCCCCGGCGGGGCGCTGATCACCCAGGCCCTCGACGCCCACGGCGTGATCAACAAGGCGGCCGAGTGGGTGGAGCAGAAGGTCGCCGCGCTCGGCGACATCGGCGGCGCCATCACCAGCGGGCTCAAGCGCTTCATCGACTCGCTCAGCTGGACCGACATCTTCGACCTCGGCGGCGTGTGGGACCGGGCCAAGCGGATCTTCACCGACCCGATCGGCCGGCTGATCTCGTTCGGCACCGGCGTCGTCAGCGAGCTGCTCGACCTCGTGCGGCAGGCGATCCTGCGCCCGCTGGCCGCGCTGGCCGAGGGCACCGCCGGCTACGACCTCCTCAAGGCGGTGCTGGGCCAGGACCCGATCACCGGCGACCCGGTGCCGCGCAACGCCGACACCCTGATCGGCGGGTTCATGAAGCTGATCGGGCAGGAGGAGGTCTGGCAGAACATCAAGCGGGGCAACGCCGTCGGCCGGGCCTTCGCCTGGTTCCAGGGCGCCCTGGCCGGCCTGATGGGATTCGTGCGCTCGATCCCCGGGCGCATCGTGGCGACCCTCCGATCGCTGACCTTCGCCGACGTGGTGACGGTCGTCGGCGCCTTCCGCAAGGTCGGAGCCGCCTTCCTCGGCCTCGCCGGCGAGTTCGGCAGCTGGGCCCTCAACCAGGTCATCGGCCTGCTCGAGATCCTGTTCTCCGTCGTGGCCCCCGGAGCGGTGCCGTACATCGCCAAGGCCAAGGCCGCGTTCCACACCATCATCCGCAACCCGGTCGCGTTCGTCGGCAACCTGGTGCGGGCCGGGAAGCTCGGGTTCCAGATGTTCGCCGGCAACATCCTCACCCACCTGAAGACGGCGCTGATCAAGTGGCTCGTCGGTCCCCTCGCCGACGCCGGGGTGTACATCCCGAAGTCGTTCGACCTCCTCGAGATCGTCAAGCTGGTCCTGTCGGTTCTCGGGCTCACGTGGCAGAACATCCGGGCCAAGCTGGTCAAGATCATCCCCGAGCCCATCCTGGTCGGGCTCGAGAAGACCGCCGGGGTCCTCGTCACCCTCGTCACCCAGGGCCCGGCCGCCGCATGGGAGCAGATCAAGACCGAGCTCACCGAGCTCAAGGACCAGCTGATCGGCCAGGTCACGCAGATGATCACCACCGAGGTGGTCAAGGCCGCGGTGACGAAGCTCGTCAGCATGCTCAACCCGGCGGGCGCGGTGATCCAGGCGATCATCGCCGTGTACAACACGATCACCTTCTTCATCGAGAAGGCCAAGCAGATCGGCGCCGTCGTCGCCTCGTTCATCGACTCGATCTCGGCCATCGCCGCCGGTCAGGTCGAGGGGGCGGCCAAGCGGGTCGAGCAGACGCTGGCGAACACGCTCGTCGTCGTCATCGGCTTCCTGGCCAAGTTCGTCGGGCTCGGCGGCATCCCCGGGAAGCTCGTCGGGATCGTCAAGAAGATCCGCCAGCCCATCGACAAGGCCCTCGACAAGATCGTGGCCTGGCTGGGGAAGATGCTGTCCAAGCTCGTCAACGCGGCGAAGGACACGGCCAAGAAGCTGCTCCAGTGGTGGAAGAAGAAGGTGCCGGTCGCGGGCGACGACGAGCCCCACACCCTGCAGTTCCAGGGCGAGAAGAAGGCGGCCAAGCTCGTCATCCAGTCCGATCCCACCGACCCCGTCGTCTTCATGACCAACGCGGCCAAGAAGGCCGGGAAGACGGCGGACGAGAGCAAGGACGCCATCGGGACGACCCGGACCCACGTGACCAAGATCAAGGCCCTCCAGGTCGAGCTGGCCGCCTTCGACGACAACAAGGCGGCGGCGACGGCCGACAAGACCGCCGACACCAAGGCCAAGGCGCTCGACAACGAGCTCACCGCCCTGGCGACGCACATGGGGACGGTGCTGGCCACGTGGAAGGTCGGCGATCCCGAGATCACCGGCGTGACGATCACTCGTGGCTCCTTCACCGTCGAGCACAAGCGGAACATCGCCGCCGAGGCCGCCACCATCTCCGACACCGCCAAGTACCTGCGGCCGGACTCCCGGACCGAGATGATCAACGTGGCCAAGGGCATCGCCCGCCGGCACATCGTGTCGGCGTCCGACATGGGCAAGCACTACATGTCCGTGCTGAACGACAAGAAGCACAAGGTGTCGGCGGGCAAGCTCCTGATCGAGCAGCGCGGGTCGCTGCCCGAGGCCCGCACGCCCGTGCGCTCGGCCACCGTCGTGGCCATCCGGGAGGCCGCGGTCGAGCGCTACACGAAGTTCTTCGGCTACGCCAAGAACATCTTCCTCGGCGACAGCAAGGAGAACAGCTCGATCCAGGAGCACCTCGACAAGAAGCGCCCGGACATGGCCGAGGCCGAGCTGCGCCAGCACGTCGCCCGGATCAAGCGGTCGTTC
>DASVEC010000580.1:0-12278 GCA_036380755.1 Iamia sp.
CGAGGGCGCGGGCGATGCGGGTCTCGGTGCCGGGGTCGACGGCGGAGGTGGCCTCGTCGAGGAGGAGGCAGGTGGGGTTGGCGACGTAGGCCCTCGCCAGCGACACCAGCTGACGCTCGCCGACCGAGAGCGAGTCGCCCCGCTCGCCCGCCTCCGTGTCGAGGCCCCGGGGCAGCCGGTCGACCCACCAGCCCAGGCCCAGCTCGGCGATGGCGTCGTCGATCTCGGCGTCGGTGGCGTCGAGCCGGCCGAGGCGGATGTTCTCGCGCACGGTCGCGGCGAACAGGAAGCCGTCCTGGGGGACCATGCGGATGCGCAGCAGGCGGGAGGAGAAGGCCACCTCGCGCAGGTCGAGACCGCCCACCTCGATGGCGCCGGCGACCGGGTCGGCCAGCCGGGCCAGCAGGCTGGCGAAGGTCGTCTTGCCCGAGCCGGTCTGGCCCACGACGGCCACCGACGAGCCCGGCGCGATCTCGACCGAGACGTCGCGCAGCACGAGGGGGCCGTTCCCGCCGTCGAGGGCCCGGTAGGCGAAGTCGACGCCGGTGGCCCGGACGCCGAGGGCGCCGTCGGGCAGGGGTCGGCCGGGGTCGGGCTCGACCACGTCGAGCGGGATGTCGAGGGTGCCCAGGACCGTGCGGGCGCCGGCGGCGGCGTTCTGGGTCTGGTCGAGGACCTCGCCCAGGTCGGCGATGGGCTGGGTCAGGAGGGTGACGAGGAAGACGAAGGCCACCAGCTCGCCCGCGTCGAGACCCCAGGCCGGGCCCTGCCACACCCCGACGGCGGCGACGGCGGCGATGGCCAGGGCGCCGAAGATGTCCGAGAGCGGGAACATGATGGCGAACATCCGGGCCGCCCTGAGCTCGGCCCGGTACTGGCTCCGCACGGCCGACCGCAGCCGGCGCCGGCCCCGGTCGCCCAGGCCGTAGGCCCGGATCACGGGCGCCCCGCCGATGGCCTCGGAGAACTCGCCGAGGGTGTCGCCGACCCGGTCCCGCACCACGTCCCACCGGCGCAGCTGGATCTTCTGGAGCTGGCGGAGCAGGACGGCCACGGGCAGGAACACGCCGAAGGCCAGCAGGGTCAGGCGCCAGGAGTAGACGGCCATGACGGTGCCGACGCCGAGGATCGTGGCCGAGGCGCCGAGCCACACCATCGCCCCCCAGCTCCAGAACTGGGCGAGCGTCTCGACGTCGCTGGTGACCCGGGAGACGAGGACGCCCCGGCGGGACTCGGTGTGGTCGGCGGCCGAGAGGCGGTGGATGTGGTCGAAGGTCCGGACCCGGACGCCGGCCAGGCCGCTCTCGGCCGCCCGGGTCAGGCGGGCCAGCCCGATCCGCTCGAGGGCCCAGAACACGAGGATGGCGACGACGGCGATGCTGACGGCCACGGCGATGAACGTGGGCCGGTAGCCGTCGGGGCCGAGGATGCCCCGGTCGAGCACCTGCTGGAGCAGGACCGGGACGGTGACCCGGCCGGCGGCGATGGCCAGGGCCAGCAAGCCGGTCAGCCCGGCACCGTGGCGCAGCTCGGGCATCTCCCTCACGATGCGGCGGAAGGCGTGGACGGCACCGCCCTCGATGGTGTCGATGTCGTCGGGGTCGGGGGCGTGGCCCTCGTCTCGCCCCTCCTCGACCGGCAGTGGTGAGCTCACGAGGCCTCCACCGGCTCGTCCTCGTCGATGGGGTCGTCCTCGCGCTCGTAGGCCCGGACCAGGGCGGCGTAGGCCGGGACGGTGGCCAGCAGCTCGTCGTGGGGGCCGAGGGCGGCGACCCGGCCAGCATCGAGGAAGAGCACCCGGTCGGCCAGCCGGATGGTCGACACCCGGTGGGCGACCACGACGGTGGTGGTGGCCAGCGACTCGCCCAGCCCCGTGAGGATCTGGCCCTCGACCGAGGGGTCGATGGCGCTGGTGGCGTCGTCGAGGATCAGCAGCCGCGGGCGGCGGACCAGGGCCCGGGCCAGGGCCAGACGCTGCCGCTGGCCGCCCGAGAGGGTGATGCCCCGCTCCCCCAGCTCGCTCTCGAGGCCCAGCGGGAGGGCGGCCACGAAGCCGTCGGCCCGGGCCAGGCGGAGGGCCTCGGCCACGTCGTCGTCGGATGCCTGCTCGTCGCGCCCGGCGACGATGTTGGCCCGCACGGTGTCGGCGAAGAGGAACGACTCCTGGAACACGACGCCGACCGCATCGGGGAGCTGGCCGGGGTCGAGGTCGGTGATGTCGACCCCGCCCAGGCGGACGTGGCCGGCGGTGGGCTCGAGCAGCCCGGCCAGGCACAGGCACAGCGACGTCTTCCCGCCCGCCGTCGCCCCGGCCACGGCCACGACCTCGCCCGGGGTGACCGAGAAGGTGATGTCCGCCAGCACCGGCGCGGTGGGCTCGTGGGCGAAGGAGACCCCGTCGACCTCGACCGCCAGCGGTCCGCCCGGGAGCGTCGTCGCCCCGCGGGCGGGGTGGCGGTCGCGGTCGTCGGCGGCCAGGACCCGGTCGAGGCGGGCCGCGGCCACGACCGACGGCGGCATCGACTCCAGCAGGTAGCCCATCACCCGCATCGGCGTGGTGAGCACGGCGAAGAGGGCCAGGGCCTCGACGATCCCGCCCTCGCTGACGGCGCCGGTCGACAGCCGCCAGGCCCCGAGGCCGAGCACGGCGACGGCGCCGAGGTTGGGCAGGGCGGTGAGGCCGGGCTCGAACCAGGCCCGCAGCTCGCCGACGCGCACCCGCTCGTCGCGCAGACGGCCGGCCGCCTGCCGGGCCCGCTCGGTCTCGTGGTCGGCCAGGCCCAGGGCCTTGACCACCAGGGCGCCGTCGAAGCTCTCGTGGGCGACGGAGGCGAGATCGCCGTAGCGGGCCTGGGCCCGGGCCGCAGGGTGCTCGACCCGGCTCGTGTAGATGCGGTTGGCGACCATCAGGGTCGGGAACACGGCCAGGGCGACCAGGGCCAGCACCCAGTCGACCATCAAGAGGCGGCCGAAGGCGACCACGCCGATCACCACGGCGCTCATGGAGAACGGGGCCGGGTTGATGAACTCGATGGCCTTGACGGCGTCGTTGTCGGCGTGGGCCATCAGCTCGCCGGCCGGGCGGCGGGAGTGGAACCGCAGGGGCGCGTCGAGGTAGCGGTCGGCGAGGGCCTCCCGCCACGTGGCGCCCATGCGGAACGTCGTCATCCCGCAGAAGTAGCGGCGGCACACCACGCCGAAGGCCCGGGCGAGGGCCACGATGACGACGGCGACGGTCACCAGCAGGACGGTGCCGCCGTCGACCGGGCCGAAGGTCCCGCCGGCCCGCTCCTCGGCCAGCCCGGGCACGATGACCTCGTCGGTGACCCGGCCCAGGACGATGGTCGAGCCCACGGTCATCGTCGCGAACAGCCCGGCGCCGAGGACGGAGATGATGAACGGGCGCGGGTGGGTCTTGACCGACCGCCACAGCAGGGCCATCCCCCGCCGGACGACGGAGCGCGGGTCGGGAGAGTCGTCCAGCATGCCGTCAGCATCCAACCGACCCGGGCTGACGACCGCAACTCCGTTTGCCAGTTCGCCTGGGGTTCACCGCCAGGCGGGAGGACGACGCCGACGGGTGGGGAAGCACCACCCATGACGACATCGCGACGGAGGTTCCTGGCGGGAGCGGCGGCGAGCGGGGCGGTGCTGGTGGCACGGCCCACCGGGATCCTGGCCGACGTGCTGGGCGGGACGCCCCAGCCGACCGTGGCCCGGCGGTCGAAGCTGTTCCCGAACACGTGGCTGGTCCACGCCGACCTGCACAACCACACCCTCTTCTCCGACGGCGACGGTGACCCGGCCGCCGCCTTCGCCTCGATGCGGTCGAGCGGGCTCGACGTCGCCGCCCTGACCGACCACGCCGTCCTGGGCGGGGCGCTGGGCGCGGTGGCGTCGGTCTGCGGCGCCGGGTGCACGTCGGTGCGCGGGATCGACGAGGCGTCGTGGCAGCACAGCCAGCAGCTGGCCGACGACGCCGACGACCCGGGCACGTTCACCGCCATCCGCGGCTTCGAGTGGTCGAGCCCGACGCTCGGGCACGTCAACGTGTGGTTCGGGCAGGACTGGATCGACCCCGAGCGGACCGGCGGGCTGGTCGGCGTGGAGGGCATCCCCGGCCTCCTCGACCAGATCCCCGAGGTCGGCGCCCCCGTGGGCGAGCCGCTGGAGTCGCTGGTGACCGACCTGCCCACCACCGGGCTGTCGATGGCCGGCTTCTACGCCTGGCTCCGCCGGCAGCCCGGCGGCCTGCTCGGGGGCGGTGGGGCCGACGCCCTCGCCGGCTTCAACCACCCGGGGCGGGAGCCGGGCCGCTTCGCCGCCTTCGCCTACGACGCCCGGATGCGGGAGAAGCTGGTCAGCCTCGAGCTGTTCAACCGGGACCAGGACTACCTCTACGAGGGGATCGACGCCGGCCGCACGTCGCCGCTCGTCCAGTGCCTCGACGCCGGCTGGCGGCCCGGGCTGCTGGGCGTCACCGACGAGCACGGCACCGACTGGGGCCGCCCCCTCGACAAGGGCCGGGCCGGGCTGTGGGTCGGCGAGCTGAGCCGGGGCGGTGTGCGCTGGGCACTGTCCCAGCGCCGGTTCTTCGCCACCCGGGAGCGCGGCCTGCGGGTCGACGCCAGCCTGAAGGGCGTGCGGATGGGCGGCGTCGTCCCCCACCGCTCCGGCAAGGTGACCGTGAAGCTCGACATCGAGGGCCCGTCGGTCCCGGCCGGCACCCCGCTGGTCGTCCAGGTCCTGCGCTCCGGCTCACCCGTACCGGTCGTGACCGCGGAGCACCACGTGATCGTGCCGGCGGCCGACGCTCCGCCCATCCGGTTCCCCGCCGCCGTCGACGTCGCCGGGGGCGAGTGGGTCGTCCTCCGCATCGTGGACCCCGCCCGGGCCGGCGACCCCCGCGCCCCGACCGACCTCGGCGGTCACACCATCGCCTACCCCAGCCCCTGGTACCTCGATCCGACAGCGAACTCGGGGGAGTAGACGCCCGAAACTGGGCGCTTACTCCCCCGTGTTCGCTACTTGGGGATGGGGGCGAGGGGGAGGCGGCCGGCGAAGGCGGCCTGGAGGGTGGCGGTGCGCATGGCCTCGACGACGCCCCACGCCAGGGACACGGGGATGATCCAGGTGCCGTGGGGGTGGTTGAGCACCCGCAGGGCCACGGCGGGGGCGCCGGCCTCGTGGAGGCGGGAGACGAGGCGCTCGCCGTCGTCGCGCACGGGGTCGAGGTCGGCGGTGAGCACGACGGTCGGCGGGAGCCCGGTGAGATCGGACGCCAGGACGGGTGACACCAGCGGGTCGGATCGCTGCTCCGGGCTGGCGTAGCGCCCGGCGTACTTGTCGAGGTTCTCGGCCGTCAGCCCGTAGCCCACGGCGTTCTCCTGCACCGACGGCGATCCCAGGGTGAGGTCGAGCCCGGGCACCTCCAGCCACTGGAACATCGGCATCGGGAGGCCCCGCTCGCGGGCCACGAGACAGGTGGCCACGGCCAGGTTGCCACCGGCGCTGGTGCCGCCGATGGCAACCCGGGCCGGGTCGACCCGCAGCTCGTCGAGATGGGCGAGGAACCACTCGTAGGCAACAACGCAGTCCGCCAGCGGGGTCGGGTACGGGTGCTCGGGCGCCAGCCGGTACTCGACCGAGCAGACGACGGCCGGCACCGCCTCGGCCACCGGCCCGCTCTCGACCTCGGCCGTGTCGAGCGTGCCCTGCGACCAACCCCCGCCGTGGATGAAGAGGTAGCCGGGCAGCGAGCCCTCCGAGCGAGGCCGGTAGGTCCGCACCCGGATCGTCCCGCCCTCGACCGCGACCTCGTGGTCCCGCACCTCGACCGACGGGTCGATGGGCCGGCGGATCAGGAGCATGGTGGCGTCGGCCTGCTCCCGCTGGGCGGCCAGGTCGTCGGGCGGCGGGGGCCGGTCGGCCAGCAGGGCGAAGATCGTCGCCAGGGCGGCGTCGACCACCTTCTCCGTCATCGGTGCTCCAGGGGGATCTCGTGGCGACCCGCCTCGAAGCGGGCGCCGGCGTGGATGAAGGGCAGGGGCGAGTCGACGATGACGCGGTCGGGGGTGACGTCGACGGACAGCGGACCGGCCGGCGTGGGCACCGAGCCGCGGGCCCAGTCGAGGTCGCCGAGGACGGGCTCCACCGCGGCCGTGGCGAAGCCGGGCGCGGAAGGGGTCACGCCCAGCACGCGGGTCGACAGATCGCGGGTCGGCGTGGACGACCAGCCGTGACTGACCGTGCCGCCGAACCACGTCTCGGACCACGACTCGGCCGAGCGCTCGAGCAGCACGGCCCAGTCCCTGCACTGCGCCGGGATGAGATCGGCGCGCCCGGCGGCCGCCAGGGCGTCGTGCACGACGTAGCGGAAGAAGGGCTGGGCCCGGACGACCTCCGTGCCGACGTCCCACCACGGCTCGGGCCAGCCGCCGGCGAAGTTCAGCCCACCGACCGGCGTCTCGCTGTTCGGCAGGGCCGGCCCCTCGGGGCGGCAGAAGGTGGCGTGGACGAGGGCATCCTCGTCGGTCATGACCTCGACCAGCCCCGCCACCCGCGAGGCCGGCACCAGACCGCCGACGAGGGCGGCGGCCTGGGCGTGCTGCGACGCCTGCTCCCGCCGGCCACCGTCGATGAACGAGTCGGAGTAGCGCTGCCGCTCGGGATCCCACAGCCGCTCGAAGCCGGCGACCAGCCGCTCGTGGTGGGCCCGGGCCCACGCCGCCCGCCCCGAGTCGCCCAGCCACGACGCCATCTCGGCGAACTCGAGGAGGGCCCGGCCCCACAGCCCGTTGAGGGCGGCGCAGACGCCGTCGTTGGGCACCCACGACCAGTCGATGATCACCCAGCCGATGACGTCGACCAGGCAGCCGTCGACGTCGAGGTAGGGCTCGAACCAGCGCAGCACGCCCTCGGCGGTGGCCAGCAGGCCGGCGACCTCGTCGCGGTCGCCGACGTAGCGGTAGAGGTTGTGCAGGCCGTGGAGCCAGTGCAGGGCCCAGTCCGGGATCATGGCGATGTCGGAGGACTCGGCGTCGCCCGACACGGCCATCGGCAACATCCCGTCGGCGCGGGGCGAGGCGGTGAGGAGGGTCTGCCAGCGGGCCAAGGTCCAGTCGTCGTTGGTGGCCAGGTCGACCATCTGGTGGACGACGTGGTCGCCGGTCCAGGCCCGCTGCTCTCGGGTGGGGCAGTCGACGTAGGCGTCGAGCGAGCAGATGCTGACGGTGCGCCGGCCGACCGCCCAGATGCGGTCGAGCACGGGATCGGAGCAGGCGAAGGAGGCGTCGCCCACCACCGGGTGCAGCCGCTCGGCGACGGTGATGCCGTGGACCGCCGCCCCCTCGTCCGCCGTCACCTCGACGGCGCGCAGGCCGTAGGCGTCGATGGTCTCCACGGTCCGGCGGGTGCCGTCGCCGACGAAGGTGGTCCCGAAGGTGTGACCGTCCTCGCGCAGCCGGCCGTCCGAGTCGGTGAGCTCGCCCACCCGGATGCGGACCTCGACGCCCTCGGGGGCCTCGAGGTCGACCCGGACGGTGCCCACGACGATGCGGTCGGCGACGAAGCCCGACGGCGACGGCGTGAGGGCGACGTCCTCCCGGGCCGGCGAGGTGACCGGCCGGCGATCGAGCGGGCCGTAGGGGTACGCCGGTGGCTCGCGGTGCCACGGCTCGCCGATGCCCCGGCCGGCCAGCTCGACGGCCGCCGGCCAGGTGGCGTCGTCGAACCCGGGCGTGGCCCAGTCGTCGGGCAGGCTGCGGAGGTCGAGGCGCTCGTCGCCCCGGCCGATGACGAAGTCCTTCGGCCGCTCCGAGGCCCAGCCGGCGACCGGGAGGGCCCGCCACGTCGCGTCGGTGCCGCCCCGGCCGTCGTCGAGGGCGAACATGCCGTCGTCGAAGGCGGTCACCAGCGTCGGGCCCGGCATCCACCACGGGATGGGCGCGCCGTAGTGCACGACCAGCGCGGCCACGACGACCTCGGTGGCGCCGTCGGGCACCGGGAGGTCGACCCGGTCGTGGCGCAGGCGCCGGGGGTTGGACCGTCCCGGCCCCCTCGCCACCTCGACCCCGTCGGCGTGGAGGACGTAGCGGGAGTCGGCCACGACCCGGACCGGCACCGACGCCGCCCCCGCCGGCACGACCAGCCGCCCCCGGATGGCCACGACCCGCCGCCCCGCCGGGAGACCGGTCACGTCGGCCCAGATCCAGCGGCCTCGCCACCGGCCCGGGCCGAAGGCGTCCTCAGGTGTGACCGACATCTCTCGTTCCCCTTGGCGTCGCTGTTCGGATATGTATGATGTCACAACTTCGCGCACGCCGAGGCGACCAGGGGGTCCCATGCGCACGTCTCTCCACCGCATCGTCATCGGGCTGCTCGCCCTCACGCTGACGGCCGGCTGCACCGTCACCAAGGTCGAGGGCGAGGACGCCGCCGAGGAGCGCGAGACCGCCCCCGAGGCGGCTGCGGAGGCCGGCTTCCCCGATGCGGTCACGCAGGGGCTCACCGAGGACACCCTCAGCCTCGGGGTGGCGCTGATCAACGCGGCCGAGCTGCAGGCCCAGGGCATCGACATCGAGATGATCGACCCCCAGGCCCTCCTCCAGGCCTGGATCGACACCGCCAACGAGGCCGGCGGGCTGGGCGGGCGCCAGGTCGAGATGGTGTTCCAGCCCTACCTGCCCATCTCCGACACCGAGGCCGAGACGGCCTGCACCGCCCTCACCGAGGACCAGGAGGTGTTCGCCGTCATCGGGCAGTTCAGCGGTGACACCAGCCTGTGCATCACCGAGACCCACGCCCTCCCCTACGTCGGGATGTACGGCCTCTCGCCCGAGCGCCAGGCCCGCAGCAAGGGCCCGTTCTTCGCCGTGGAGATGGCCGACGACCGCCAGCGGGCGGCGTCGATCGCGACGATGGCCGAGCGGGGCGAGCTCGAGGGCAACGTCGGGCTCTACTACCAGGCCAAGGACCAGGCGATCGTGGACGACGTGGTGAAGCCGGCGCTGGAGGAGGCGGGGATCGAGCCCGTGGTGGAGACGGCGCTCGACGACATCGGCGGCGGGGCCGAGGGCGGGAACGACGAGGCCGCCGTCGACCAGGCGATCGACACCATCGTCGAGCGCCACCGCTCCGCCGACGTCGACGTCTTCCTCAACGTCTCCAACTTCGCCGACCCCATGGGCGGCTTCGAGCGCAAGGGCTGGACGCCGGAGCGCATCTTGGTGACGACCCAGCAGGCCCTGAGCGAGGACGTCATCACCGAGACCGAGATCGATCCCGCCATCCTGGCCCAGACCCTGGTGGTGGCGCCGTACGTGCCCTCCCGCGACGAGCTGCTGGCCGACGAGGCGGTGACCGCCTGCATCGAGGAGTACAACGCCACCGACCCCGAGGCACCGCTCGACCCGGAGACGGCGACCCGCACCGAGCTGGCCGGGCTGGCCAACCTGTGCACGGCGTGGACGCTGTTCCGCCGGGGCGTGGAGGACGCCGGTGACGAGCTCACCGCCCAGACCTGGGCCGAGGGCGTCGCCGGCATCGGGGACGACCACCTGCCCGGTTACCCGTTCTCGTCGCTGGGCGCCGGCAAGCAGTCCGCCGGTGACACGATCGGGATCTACACCTTCGACCCCGACGCCGGGTACTTCGTCGCCGACGGGGATCCGATCGAAGCGGGCGCATGAGCGAAGGCCTGGCGGGGCTCGCCGGGGCGGTCCTGGCCGAGGAGGACGAGACGACGAGGCCGGGCGGGTCGGTGCGTGGGGCGGCGGGGTCGGGGGACCCGGCCGCCCTGCCACCGGGTTCCGGCGAGGAGGAGATGTCGCTCGCCGACGGGCTCCGGGCCGGCGGGCCCAAGGTCTTCTGGGTCCTGCTGCTGCTCGGCGGGGTCGACCAGCTGGAGTCGGCCGGCCTGTCGGTGCTGGCTCCCGACATCCGCGACTCGTTCGGGCTGTCCAACGGGGCCATCACGATGCTGACCGCGGCGGCGGGCGCCTTCATCGCCCTGGGCGCGGTGCCCATGGGGTGGCTGGCCGACCGGGTCCGGCGGCGGTCGCCGATGATCGGCCTGGCCGGCATCGCCTTCGGCCTGGCCGTGTTCGCCTCGGGCCTGGCCCCCAACGCCTTCGCCTTCTTCTGCGCCCGCTTCGGCGCCGGCATCGCCACGTCGACGTCGCTGCCGGTCCACGGGTCGTTCCTGGCCGACACCTACCCCATCGGGGTCCGGGGCCGGATCTCCGCCACCACCGCCCTGTTCGGGCGCGTCCTGTCGGCCGTCAGCCCGCTGCTCGTCGGTGGCATCGCCGCCGCGGCCGGGGGCGACGAGGGCTGGCGCTGGCCCTTCCTCGTCCTGTCCCTGCCGGTCTCGGCCATCGCCGTCCGGGCGCTGTTCCTGCGGGAGCCGGTGCGGGGCCGCTGGGAGAAGCAGGATGTGGTCGGCGATGCGCATGCCGACGCCGAGCCCGCCCCCATCTCGATGGAGGCCGCCTTCGCCCGGCTGGGCCGCATCCGCACCCTGAGGTCGGTGATCCTGGGCTTCTCGGCCCTCGGCTTCGGGCTGCTGATGGTGCCCGTCCTGAGCAACCTCTACCTCGAGGACCGCTTCGGCACCGGCACCATCGGGCGGGGCGCGGTCACCACGGCCACCAGCGTCGCCGGGCTGATCGCCCTGCCGTTCGTGGGCCGCTTCTACGACTCCACCTACCGCCGCGACCCGGCCCGAGCCATCCGCCTGGTCGGGCTGCTGACCCTGCCGGTCGCGGTGCTGGCGCCCATCCAGTTCGCCATGCCCAACGTCGTGCTGTTCGCCGTCGTCGGGATGGCCCCGGCCGTGCTGCTCACGTCGGCGTTCATCCTGATCGGCCCGCTGATCCAGTCGATCGTGCCCTACCGGCTGCGGGGGCTCGGCCTCTCGCTCACCGCCATCTACCTGTTCTGCATCGGGGCGACGGGCGGGGCGATCATCACCCTGCCCCTCACCAACAGCTTCGGCCCCCGGACCTCGATCCTGGTCGTGCTGATCCCGTCGACGATCATCGGCGGCCTGCTCATCATCCGCGGCGCGGCGTCGGTGCGCGACGATCTCGACCTGCTGGTGGCCGAGCTCACCGAGGAGCGGGCCGAGCACGATCGCCAGACCGAGCACCCCGACGACGTGCCCGCCCTGCAGGTCAGCGGGATCGACTTCTCCTACGGCCCGGTGCAGGTGCTGTTCGACGTCTGCTTCGAGGTGCGCCAGGGCGAGGTGCTGGCGCTGCTGGGCACCAACGGCGCCGGCAAGTCGACCCTGCTCGATGTCATCACCGGGCTGCAGACGCCCTCCCGCGGGGTCGTGCGCCACCGGGGCCGGACCATCACCTTCACGTCGCCCGAGCAGCGGGCCCGGATGGGGATCCACAGCCTGTCGGGCGGCCGGGCGACGTTCCCGGCCCTGACCGTGGCGGACAACCTCGAGGTCGCCGGCATCCTCCTCCGCCACGATCGAGCCGCCGCCGCGGCGCAGCGGGAGCGGGTGCTCGACCTGTTCCCCGACGTGCGCGAGCGGCTCGGCCAACGGGCCGGCTCGCTGTCGGGCGGCCAGCAGCAGCAGCTGGGCCTGGCCATGACGCTGCTCCACGAGCCCGACGTCCTCGTCATCGACGAGCTGTCGCTGGGCCTCTCGCCCACGATGGTGGCCGATCTCCTCACCGTGATCGACCGGCTGCGGGCCGGCGGCCAGACGATGGTGATCGTCGAGCAGTCGCTCAACGTCGCCCTCGCCGTCTCCGACCGGGCCGTGTTCCTCGAGAAGGGCCAGGTGCGCTTCGAGGGACCCAGCGCCGAGCTGGCCGCCCGCGACGACCTGGCCCGGGCCGTCTTCCTCGGCACCGAGGGGGGTGGCTGAGGTGGTCCTCGCCACATGGGTGACCGAGCAGCTCCTGTTCGACGGGGCCGTCAACGGCCTCGTCATCGGGCTGATCGCCCTCGGCGTGGTGCTCGTCGACCGGGCGTCGCGGGTCATCAACTTCGCCGTCGGGGCCATGGGGGTCGTCGGTGCCGCCGTCCTCGCCCTGCTCGTCCTCTCCTACGACCTGCCCTTCTGGCTGGCCTTCGTGCTGGTGATGCTGCTGGGCGGCGCCTACGGCGCGGTGGTCGAGCTGGCCGTCGTGCGCCGGCTGTTCACCGCGCCCCGGGTGATCGTCCTGGTCGCCACCATCGGCGTGGCCGGGCTGTCGACGGCGCTCACCCGCTCGCTGCCTGCCCCGGAGGGCGCCCTCGGTGCCCGCTACCCGCTG
>DASVEC010000581.1:0-13447 GCA_036380755.1 Iamia sp.
AGACCTCGAGCATCCGGGCCGGGCCCTCGTCGCGGACTTCGGCGGCCTCGTCGATGATGGCGAGGAAGGTGGCGATGCCGTTGACGGCCCGGCCCCCGATGCCGGTCTCGTCGGCCCGGCGCAGCGCCTCCAGGAAGGTGATGCCCTGGCTGGCCGCCCAGGCGTCGAGCCGGGCGATGGAGGCGTCGCCCACCCCCCGCTTGGGGGTGTTGACGACTCGCTTGACCGCGACCTCGTCGGCCGGGTTGGAGACGGCCTTCAGGAAGGCGACGGCGTCCTTGATCTCGCGCCGGTCGTAGAACCGGGTGCCCCCGACGACCTTGTAGGGGATCGACTGGCGGGCGAGGGACTCCTCCAGCACCCGGCTCTGGGCGTTGGTCCGGTAGAAGACGGCGACGTCTCCCCACCGGTAGCCCTGGTCGTGGAGGGTCGACATGCGACCGGTGACCCACTGGGCCTCGTCGGCCTCGTCGTCGGCGTGGTACCGGGAGATGAGGTCGCCCTTGCCCTGGTCGGTCCAGAGCTCCTTGGGCTTGCGGCCGACGTTGTTGGCGATGACCGCGTTGGCCGCGTCGAGCACGGTCTGGGTCGACCGGTAGTTCTGCTCCAGCAGCACCGTGGTGACCTCGGGGAACGCCTTCTCGAAGTCGAGGATGTTCGAGATGTCCGCCCCCCGAAACGCATAGATCGACTGGTCGTTGTCGCCGACGACGGCGACGTTGCGGTGGTCGCTGGCGAGGAGGAGGACGAGCTCGTTCTGGACCGGGTTCGTGTCCTGGTACTCGTCGACGAGGATGTGCTGGAACCGCTGCTGGTAGTGGGTCAGTGCCTCGGGGAAGGCCTTGAGCACCTCGACGGTGACGCCGAGCAGGTCGTCGAAGTCCATGGCGCCGGCCTTGCGCAGGCGGGCCTGGTACTCGCGGTAGGCCTCGGCGAAGCGGCGCTCGAAGGGGTTGGAGGCCTGGGCCGCGTAGGTCTCGACGTCGAGACCCTTGTTCTTGGCCGCCGAGATCTGGGCGTGGACCGAGCGGGCCGAGAACCGCTTCGGGTCCATGTCGAGGTCGCGCAGGACGTAGCCCATGAGGCGCTGGGCGTCGGCCATGTCGTAGATCGTGAAGCTCGACGGGTAGCCGAGACGGGGGGCCTCCCGCCGGAGGATGCGCACGCAGGCCGAGTGGAACGTCGACACCCACATCTTCCGGGCCACCGGGCCGACCAGGCCCTCGACCCGGTGCTTCATCTCGTCGGCCGCCTTGTTGGTGAAGGTGATGGCGAGGATGGCGAAGGGCGACACGCCGTGGTCGCGGATCAGGTGGGCGATGCGGTGGGTCAGGACCCGGGTCTTGCCCGACCCGGCGCCGGCCAGCACCAGCAGGGGACCGTCGATGTGGGTGACGGCGTCGGCCTGGGCCGGGTTCAGCCCGAGCAGCAGCTCGAGGCCGTCGTCGTCGCGGGTCTCCGAGGGCATCGCGGCCACCCTACCGAGGGGGTGCGACAGCCCTCCGCGCCCGCGCGCCCCGTCGATGCGGGGGTTGGCCCCACCACCGGTGCTCGTGCCCACCAGGTCGCAGGTGACCGTCCGCACCTGGGAGACTGCCGCCATCGGCGCCACCTCGCCCTCGGACTCCCCTCGGCGCGCTGCGTCGGGTCGCAACGGCGACGAGGCGCGCCCCGGCGACGGTGAACCCGAGGGCCTGCTCGGCACCAACGTGACCGCCGAGATGCTCAAGGTCACCGGGACCAAGACGCTCAAGCGGACGCCGCTGATCATCCTCTTCTTCCTCGTCTTCAACTACTTCGTGCTGCCCACGCTGGGCGACGTGGGCGAGGCGATCGACCGGCTGAGCGCGGTGAACCCCCTCTTCCTCCTGCTCGCCCTCGGGCTCGAGGGGGCGGCGCTGGTGGCCTACGCCCAGCTGACGCGGGTGACCCTCCCCGAGCAGCCCCGCCTGAGCCTGGTGTCGGTGCTCCGCATCCAGCTGTCCACCCGGGCGGTCACGAACCTGGTGCCGGGGGGGTCGGCCGCCGGCGGCACCCTCGGGTACCGGCTGCTCACCCAGGCCGGCGTCGACGGACCGTCGGCCGGGTTCACCATGGCGACGGTCGGCCTCGGGTCGGCCATCGTCCTCAACCTCCTGCTGTGGGTCGCCCTGCTCATCTCGATCCCGCTCGACGGGTTCAACCCCGTCTACGGCACGGCCGCCATCGTCGGGATGGTCCTGCTGGGCGCGGTCGCCGCCGGCGTGGCCCTGATGCTCAAGGGCCGCGACACCGCCGTCCGGGTGGTGCGGGCCGTCGCCCGCCGGGTGCCGCTCCTCAACCCCGACACGGCCGAGCGCTTCGTCCGCACGCTGGTGGCCCGGCTGTCCGAGCTGCTCGACAACCCGACGCTGCTGCGCCGGGGGCTGACGTGGGCGGTCGTCAACTGGCTCCTCGACGCCGCCGCCCTGTGGGTGTTCGTGCGGGCGTTCGGCCCCGCCCTCAACCCGGTCGACGTCATCGTCGCCTTCTGCATCGCCAACATCCTGGCCGTCATCCCCATCACGCCCGGCGGGCTCGGGATCATCGAGACGTCGCTCATCGCCCTGCTCGTCGGCTTCGGACTGGCCAACAGCGAGGCCACGGTGGCCGTCCTGGCCTACCGGATCGCCCAGTTCTGGATGCCGATCCCCCTCGGCGCCATCAGCTACGCCACCCTGCGGCTCGGGCCCAAGTCGCTCCGCAAGATCCGTGGCCATCACCCGCTGCGCGAGCTGGCCGGCGACACCGCCGACATGGCCCAGGTCCGGGTGTGGGACGTCGACGACACCGACGAGCGGGAACCGACCCGCTCGCCCTGACGCTCAGGCCGGGCAGCGGGCCCGCAGCCGTCCGGTCTCGAGCCCGTCGTCGCCCGCCCGGGCCGCCTCGGGACCGAAGGTGCCCCGGATGTCGTAGGAGTCGCCCCGTCGCTCGATGAGGGGGGTGTCGGCCTCGGGATCGGCGAGGTCGAGCCACTCCCCGCCGGCAGTGGTGCGCTTGGCCTCGACGCCCCGGGCATCGTCGTCGACCCCGAAGGTGATGCGGGCCGTCTCGGTCAGCACCAGCTCGCCGACCCCCGTGTCGGAGCGGAAGCGGGACAGCTCGACCTGGAACGGCCCGTCGCTGGTGTCGCCCTCCCCCTCGACGAGGTAGTCGAGGGTGGCCTCGGGCGTGTCCTCGGGGCGGGGCCCCTCGGTGCAGCCGGTGACGACGAACGAGAGCTCCTCGATCCCGATGACGGCGACGCCCTGGCCCGGCGTGGGCTCGGTCAGCGTCTCCAGCGGGTCGGGCACCGGGCTCAGCTCGTCGGCCGCCGGCTCGTCGGAGGCCTCGTCGCCGCCCCCGCCACCGCATGCGGCCAGCCCGGCGATCAGGGCGACGACGGCGAGCACGGCGAGTCGGCGGACGAGGATGGCGACGGTCATCGGGGCTCCGGGTCGAGACGGTCCACCAGACTCGCATTTCGGCGGAGGCCCAGCGGCCATCGATCTCGGGTGGATCAGATGCGGCCGCCGCCGGACAACGCCGACCAGTAGTAGATGTCCTGGATCTGGACGACCGACCCGGTGTGGGGGGCGTGGATCATCTGGCCGCCGCCGATGTAGAGGCCCACGTGCGATACGGGGCTGTTGTAGAAGACCAGGTCACCGGGCTGGAGCTGGTCGATCGGGATGCGGCGGCTCATCGAGTACAGCGCCCGCGACGAGTGTGGCAGCGACTTCCCGACCTGGGCGTAGGCCCACATGATGAGCCCCGAGCAGTCGAAGCCCTCCTCGGGCGAGGCGCCCGCCCACTTGTACGGCACGCCGAGCACGCTGCGGGCGGCGGCGATGGCACCCTCGGCCCCGCTGGCCGGCGGGGCGGGCGCGGGCGGCGCCGGGGCGGGCGGCGCCGGCGTGGGGGCGGGCGCGGCCGGCGGCTCCGTCGTGGTGGTCTCGTCGTCGGGGTCGCGCTCGGGCGGGGTGGTGGGCGCCGCCGGCTCGGCCTCGACGTCGGGCGGCGCGGCCTGGGCGGCGCGGGCGGCGGCCGCGGCCTCCTCGGCCTGGCGGGCCCGCTCCTCCTCGCGACGCTGCTGCTCGGCCTCCACCAGCTCGCGCAGCCGGCCGGTGACCTCCTGCTGGAGATCCTGCAGCTCTTCGATCCGGGCCTCGGTGGCCGACCGGCTCTCGTCGATCTCGGCCTCGGCCGTCTCGGCCTCGGCCAGGAGGTCGTCGAGGGCCCGGGCGTCGCCGTGGGCCCGGCGCTCCTCGCCGCGGTAGGCATCGAGGGCGTCGTCGGTGTCGCTGGCGAGGGCCTCGGTGTAGCCCTGGCGGGCGGTGACGTCGGTCGGGTCGTCGGCCCCGAACAGCGCCGTCCCCGCGCTGGCGGCCCCGCCCTCGCTCATGTAGCCCTCGACTGCGACGGACCGGAGCTCGGTGCGGGCCTCCTCGAGGGCGGCGCCGGAGCGGTCGGCCCGCTGGCGAGCGTCGGCGATCTGGTCCTCGAGCGTCGTGCGGGCCAGCTGGGCGTCGAGGTAGCGCTCGGTGAGCGCCTCGGCCTCGTGCTGGAGCTCCTCGATGCGATCGGCGATGCGCTCTGCCTCGGTACGGGCGTCGGCGATCTCGTCGCCCGACGCCGGCCCCGTCAGCGACCCCACCGCCAGGGCGGCGACGACGGCCACGCCCACGGCCCGGCCCCGGCGAGGGCGGCGGAGTGTAGCGAGCAACGACGACATGGGTCGTGGATGCTACGTCACCAGGGGTGAAGATGTCATTCGCGCGACGAAACGCGCGCGATCGTCGCGCGATCCGCTGGTCAGCCCGTCGGGCTCACTCCCACTCGATCGTCCCCGGGGGCTTGCTCGTGATGTCGTAGGCGACGCGGTTGACGCCGTCGACCTCGTTGATGATGCGGCTGGACATGCGCTCCAGGAGGTCGTGGGGGAGGCGGGCCCAGTCGGCGGTCATGGCGTCCTCGCTGGTGACGGCGCGGATGATGATGGGGTGGCCGTAGGTCCGCTCGTCGCCCATGACGCCGACGCTGCGGATGTCGGGCAGGACGGCGAAGGCCTGCCAGATCTCGCGCTCGAGCCCGGCCGCCCGGATCTCCTCCCGGACGATGGTGTCGGCCCGCTGGAGCAGGGCGACCCGCTCCGGGGTGACCTCGCCGATGATGCGGACGCCGAGACCGGGGCCGGGGAAGGGCTGGCGCCAGACGATCTCGTCGGGGAGGCCGAGCTCGGTGCCGAGGGCTCGCACCTCGTCCTTGAACAAGCTGCGGAGCGGTTCGACCAGCTCGAACTGCATGTCCTCGGGGAGACCACCGACGTTGTGGTGGCTCTTGATGGTGGAGGCGCCGTCGCCCCCGCCCGACTCGATGACGTCGGGGTAGAGGGTGCCCTGGACGAGGAAGCGGGCGTCCTCGATGCCCCCCGAGGTCTCCTCGAAGACCCGGATGAACTCCTCGCCGATCGCCTTGCGCTTGTCCTCCGGGTCGGTGACGCCCTCGAGCTTGGTGAAGAAGCGGTCCTGGGCCTGGACGTGGATCAGCTCGATGCCCTGGTGGCGGCGGAAGGTCTCGACCACCTGCTCGCCCTCGCCGGCGCGCATCAGCCCGTGATCGACGAACACACAGGTGAGCTGGGGCCCGATGGCCTTGTGCACGAGGGCGGCGGCCACGGCGGAGTCGACCCCGCCGGACAGGGCGCAGATCACCCGGGCGGCCCCGACCTGCTGGCGCACGGCCTCCACGCCGGACTCGATCACCGACGTCATCGTCCACTCGGGGGCGCTGCCGGTGACCTCGTAGATCCACCGCTCGAGGATCTGCTGGCCGTGGGGCGTGTGGACCACCTCGGGGTGGAACTGGACGGCATGGATGCGGCGCTCGACGTCCTCCATGGCTGCGACGGGGGCGTCCGGGCTCGAGGCGGTGACGGTGAAGCCCTCGGGCGCGACCTGGATCGAGTCGCGGTGGCTCATCCAGACCTGCTGGTGGGCGGGCTGGCCCCCGCCGAACACGACGGCGTCGGGGTGGGTGACGTCCAGGGGCGTGCGGCCGTACTCGGAGCGACCGGTGGCGGCCACGTCGCCGCCGAGCTGGAGGGCGATCAGCTGGGCGCCGTAGCAGATCCCCAGGATGGGGATGCCCAGGTCGTAGACGCCGGGATCGATCGTCGGGGCGCCCTCGACGTGGACCGAGGCCGGGCCACCGCTGAAGATGATGCCGGCCGGGTCCCGCTCGGCGTACTGCTCGGGGGTGAGCGACGCGGGCACGATCTCGCTGTAGACGTGGGCCTCGCGCACCCGCCGAGCGATCAGCTGGGCGTACTGGGCGCCGAAGTCGACGACCAGGATCGGCCGCTCGTCGGGGGCGTCGGGGGTCGCTGCGGTGTCGTCCGAGGGGGCCACGTCGGAACCGTAGTCCCCGCCGCCCGGCCCCCCTCCCGGGCTATCGGGGTCGCCCGGCGGACCACCGCATCGGGACGTCCTCCATCAGCAGCGCGCCCGCCAGCCGGGCCGTGCCGGGTGGGAACGACCTCCGATCGTCGAGCCACGTCGAGGTGGCCGCGGTGACGCCGACGGGCCGCGCCGACCAGCCCTCGCAGGCCAGCACCGCGACCTCGAGGGCGCCGTCCCGGCCCGGCGACCAGGCCGTCCGCTCGACGGCGTGGAACGCGCTGGTGGCCTCGGGGTCGGTGAGGGTCGTGCCCCGCCGCTCGTCGAGGTCGACGGCCACCGAGACGGCGGCGCCGTCGCGGCACGCCACGTCGATGCGCAGCGAGCACGGCGTCCGTGCCCCCGAGACACGGGCCCGGCCGTGGACGCCGGGCCAGACGCGACCACCGACGAGGGCCGCCGTCCGCGACGACGTGTCGCGCCGGGGCACGAACACGCCGGCTTCGGTGCCGGGACCCACGACCGAGATGCGGTGGGCGGCCGCCTCGACGGTCCGGCCGAGCCCGGCGGGCAGACCGGCGGGGCGCACGTCGACCAGCCGGATCAGGCACACGCCGACCACGGCGCGGTCGTCGAGGAGCCGCACCTCGAGACCGGGCGGCAGGTGCCGCGCCGCCACGTCGGGGGCGACGACGTGGTCGAGCAGCACCCGCCGGTCGATCCGGCCGACGAGGTCGGGCCTGACGATCACGCCCCCTCGACCGCAGCGACGACGGCGTCGAGGTAGCGCTCGGCGTAGCGACGCTGGATGGGGAGGAGCAGGTGCTGGAGCAGCCGGGACCCCGGCAGCGCCACGTGGGCGGTGGCGGTGATCCGGACGACCACGGCGTCGTCGTCGCCGTGGCTGACCACGAAGGCCTCCTCGCCGACCTCGATGTGGCCGGGCAGGGTGCCGTAGGCGAAGCCCCACCGGCGGGGCTCGTCGACCACCCCGACCACCCGGTCCACGGCCACGACGGTGACGGGACCGAGCCCCAGGGCCACCAGCACGTCGGCCCCGGGCTCGACCACGGCGCCGGCGGGCCACACGCGGGCGACGGCCCGCTGGGCGCCGAACGGGCGCAGGCACTCGACCGCCCGGACGAAGGCGTCCGGGCCGCGGCCGACGGTGCGCTCGGCCACGAGGTCGGGGGGCGGCGGGTCGGTGGTGAGGAGGGCGCCGACGAAGTCGTAGGTCGGCGCCGTGGCCCGCGCCCGGTCGAGGATCCGTTCGGCGGCCGCGGCACCGAGCCGGCCCGGGCGGATGATCGGCAGCCGGTTCACGCCGGCACCGGCCGCGGGACTGCCGGCTCGGCCGGCGGCGGGACGACCGGCTCCGGGGTCGGGTGGGCCACGAGCCAACGGGCGGCCAGGCCGCAGCCCACGAACCCGAAGGCGTTGAGCGAGCCGTGGACGCGGGCCATGTCGGGGATCGAGAGGGCCGGACCGCCGGTCTGCTGGGCGAGGGCCCACGCCACCGCCAGCGCCATGGGCACCCAGGCGCTCAGACCCGAGACGAGGAGCAGCCGACCGACCCGGGTGTGCCGGGCGGGCCCCGCCTCGGCCAGGTGGACCCCGGAGATCAGATAGGCCGACGCCGCCATCAGGATCGCCCCGCCGACCTGGGCGACAGCCTCCTCGGTGAAGAAGCCGAGTCCCACCACCGGCGGGGCGACGAGGGCGAGCACCAGGCCCGTCGTCGCGGCCCGCTGCCGGCGGCGTGACCCGCCGGCTGCCGTCCGCACCGCCACCCGACCCAGATGCGTCGTGGCCGTCCCGGCGAAGGTGAAGTGCACGGCGGCCAGACGGGTGATCGGCTCGCCGAAGTCGAACAGGCCGAGGTCGCCGCACGAGACGACCAGGCCCGTGCCCGCGACCACGGCGAAGGCCGGCGCGGCCACCCCGGCCACCGCGTCCAGGGTCGGCCGGCCGGCGCGGACGGCAGCCAGACCGGCCGGCACCGTCGCCGCGGTGGCCAGACCCAGCCACGGCAGGGCCAGGACGAGACCGACGGGGCCGGGGTCGAGCGAGAGGGCCACCGCTGTGCTCGCCGCCACCGCCAGCCAGGCCCCGGTCCACCGGCCGAGGGCGACGGGCAGCACGACGGCGGCTCCCGCCACCACGACCAGGTCGATCAGGCTCATGTATCCGCTCACGTCCAATACGTTACCATTCACTCACATATCATTCACACACGGACAGAGGTTACGGTGGTCACGTGGCCGACGAGATGTCCCCGGACGAGATGCGGATCGACGAGATGGCCCGCCGGGCCGGCGTCGCCACCACCACCATCCGCCTCTACCAGCACCGCGGCCTCCTGCCCGGACCACGCCTGGAGGGGCGGACGGGCTGGTACGGCCCGGCCCACCTCGACCGGCTGCGGTTGATCGCCCGGCTCCAGGGCGACGGCCACTCGCTCGCCGGCATCGCCCGGCTGGTCGAGAGCTGGGAGCGGGGCCGCGATCTCGATGCCCTGGTCGGCGAGCAGGCCGGGCTCTCGACCCTCTTCGGCTCGGCCCGCGAGGTCGTCCTCACCCCCGCCGAGCTGGCCGCGCGGCTCCCCGTCGGCGCGATGGAACCGGCGACCATGGCCCGAGCCGTGGAGGTGGGGCTGGTCGCCCTCACCGACGACGGCCGGATCCGGGTGCCCGACGGGCGCTTCGTCGAGACCGGGCCGGCGCTCGCCGCTCTCGGCGTCCCGCTCGACGCCATCCTCGACGAGTGGGAGCAGCTGGCGGCCCAGACCGACGAGATCGCCCGCCGCTTCCTGCAGGTCTTCGAGGATCACCTCGTCCCCGACGGCGTGGACCTCGACCATCTCGACGACGAGCAGCTCACCGCCCTCGGGGCCCAGCTGGCCCGACTGCACCAGCTGGCCGGTCAGGTCGTGCAGGCGTCGCTCGATGCGTCCATCGCCCGGCTGGCCCGGGCCCGCCTCGCCCGCCTGGTCGCGCCGGGCGGCGAGTGACCGCTAGTGGAGGTGGGGCCGGGGGTGATGGCCGTGGTGGTGCTCGCGCCGGGCCGTGCCGATGCCCACCCCGAGGAGGACCAGGCCCACGACCACGAGGACCACGCCGACGGGCCCGACCACGGAGGACGGCAGCCCGAAGGAGTCGCCCTCGGCGAGCCGGTCCCACCCCGAGAGGCGACCGTCGGCCAGGCCGTAGCCGACGACGGCACCGAAGATCGCCAGCGCACCCAGCAGCACCATGGCCACCCCGACGAGGGTCGGCGGGGCTGCTCCGTGGTGCTCGGGTTCGACGGGGGGAGGCGGCGGGTCAGGCCGTGGGGTGGGTGTGGCCATGGCCCGTCCCTACCCACCCGTGCCGACCGTCACCACACTGGGCCTAGTCGCCGGGGCGGACCACCAGCTCGGCCTTCTGGAGCTCCTTGGTGCTGGCGTAGCCGGTGAGGGCCATGGTGCGCCGCAGCGCGCCCACCAGGTTGGTCGCACCCGAGTCGTCGGTGGCCGGGCCGTGGAGCACCTCGCGCAGCGTGCCCGCCGGCGCGACCGGCGCCCGCGAGCCGCGGGGGAGGTCGGCGTGGACGGCGGCCTGACCCCAGTGCCAGCCCCGCCCCGGCGCCTCGGTGGCGGCGGCGAAGGCGGCGCCGGCCATCACCGCGTCGGCACCGAGGGCGATGGCCTTGGCGATGTCGCCGCCGGTGCGGATGCCGCCGTCGGCGACGAGGTGGACGTAGACGCCGGTCTCGTCCAGGTGCCGCATGCGAGCGGCGCGGGCATCGGCGATGGCGGTGGCCTGGGGGACGCCGAGGCCGAGGATGCGGCGGGTCGACGACGACGAGCCCTCGCCCACGCCGACGAGGATGCCGGCCGCCCCCGTGCGCATGAGGTGCAGGGCGGCCCGGTAGCTGCTGCAGCCACCGACGATCACGGGGAGGTCGAGGCGGCGGACGAACGTCTTGAGGTTGAGCGGCTCGGGGTTGCCCTTGGTGACGTGCTCGGCCGAGACGACGGTGCCCTGGATGACCAGGAGGTCGAGCTCGGCGGCGACGATGGCGTCCACCAGCGACTCGACCCGGTGGGGCGTGACCGACCCGCACGAGACCACGCCCGAGGCCCGGATCTCCTTGACCCGGTCGCGGATGAGCTCGGGGCGGACGGGGGCGGCGTAGGCCTGGCGCATCTCCGCCCACGCCTCACCCTCGGGGAGCACGGCGATGCGGCTGAGGATGGCGTCGGGGTCGTCGTGGCGGGTCCACAGGCCCTCGAGGTTGAGGGGACCGACGCTGCCCATCTCGCCCAGGGCCACCGCGGTGGTGGGGCTGACGACGCTGTCCATGCCCGACGCCATGATCGGGACGTCGAAGGCGAAGGCGTCGATCTCCCAGCTGGTGTCGACGTCGTCGAGGTCGCGGGTGCGTCGGGTGGGGACGATGGAGATCTCGTCCAGGCCGTAGGCAGGGCGGGCGGCCTTGCCCATGCCGATCTCGATGTCGGGCATCAGCGGGGTCGCAGCGACTTCAGGATCTGGCGGGCGACGGTGGCGTTCATCTCGTAGACGGCCTGCTCGGCGACGTCGCGGGCCCGCTTGACCACGCTGCCACCGGTGACCTCCTCGACGGAGTCGAGCCCGTCGATGATCGCCTCCTTGGTGGCGTCGGTGGCCTTGTAGCCCAGCCCGGTGAGCGCCTTGACCACCTCGTGCTGGGCGATGGGCTCGGGCGCCGCCGCGGCGATGATGCGCAGCGCCTCCTTGGTGAGCTCGGCCCCCTGGGCGATGGCGTCGGCGGCCTCCATGTGGCCGGCCTCCTCGCCCTCGAGCGAGGCCAGCCAGCGGCGGACCTTGACGACGAGCTCACCGTGGGTCTCGCCTTCGAAGGACAGCGTGGCCATGGACCCAGGCTAGACGTGTGACCCCTGGCAGGACGGGTCCGCCACTCGGGCTGGACCGCCGGCCGGCGCGTCAGCCGGTGCGCAGGTCGTCGGGGTGGTTGGCGTACCAGGCGGTGATGCCGACCTGGCGCCGGAGCACCCGCTCCCACAGGTGGTCGGGGTCGCGGGTGAGGGTGTCGTCGTCCTCGGCGTCGACCACCCACCACGCCCGGGTGCCGATCTCGTCCTCCAGCTGACCCGGGCCCCACCCCGACTGGCCGGCGTAGAGCCGGATCTCCGCCGGGGCGTCGGCGACCTCGTCGGGGTCGAGGTGGAGGTCGACGGCGCCACCCCGGGCCAGGCCCACGACGCTGTCGGCGTCGACCGGCCCGCCCACGAACACGACCCCGGGGGCGGCGGCCCGATCGCCCCAGCCCACCAGCAGGTCGGCTGCCGGCTGCTCGGTCGGGCGGTTGAGGATCACGCCGAAGGCACCCTCGTCGGAGTGGGCCAGCAGGAGCACCACCGTGCGCCGGAAGGTGTCGTCGCCGATCAACGGCGTGGCCACGAGGAGCCGGCCGGCGAACGAGGGACCCATCCCCCGATGATGCCGCGGCGTGGCGTTCCCGGGAGAAGTCGACCGTCAGCCGGTGGGCGGCCGCAGCCGCACCTCGGCGGCGAAGACCTCGAGCAGGGCGATCGGGTCCTCGCCGGCGAAGAAGCGGGTGGTGAACTCCCGCCACCGGAGGGCGGGGCGCATCTCGATGCGGAGCCGGACGGGCTCGTCGCTCGGGTTCCAAGCCAGGTGGACGACGCCGGCCGGGACGGTGACCTCGGTACCGGGCCCGCCCTCGACGGTCGATCCTCCCGGGCCGCCGAGACGCCAGGCGGCGCGGCCCTCGACCACCGAGAAGCGCTCCTCCATGCCCGGGTGCAGGTGCTCGAGCGCCCGGTGCCCGGGCCGGGTCCAGGCCACGTCCATCACGAGGAGGTCGGACGTCTCCGAGACGAACGTGACCTGCTCGCCGGTCCGAGGGTTCTCGACGGTGCCCATCAGGCCGGCGGCGCCAGGTCGTCGAGGAGGGTCCAGAGCTCGTCGACGGTCGCCGGCGTGGTGCGGGTCTGGCCCACGGAGATGCGGAGGAGGTAGCGGCCGTCGATGCGGGTGTGGGAGAGGGCCACCCGGCCGGTCGCGTTGAGGGCCGCGAGGAGCGCCTCGGTGGCGTCGTCACCGGCGACGTGGGCGACGCAGACGAGGTTCAACGGGGTCGGCAGCGGCAGCTCGAAGCGAGGATCGGCGGCGAGCCGGGCGGCCAGGTCCTGGGCCAGGGCGACGTGGCCGGCCACGGCGCGGCGGAGGCCGTCGGCCCCGAAGCGGCGGATCACGGCCCACAGCTTGAGGGCGCGGAAGCGGCGGCCGAGGGGGACCTGCCAGTCCCTGTAGTCGACGACCTGGCCCGACCCCGACGCCGTGTTGCGGAGGTACTCGGGGGTGATCGAGAGGGCGTCGACGAGCGGGGCGGCGTCCCGCACGAACAGGGCCGAGCAGTCCATGGCCGTGAACAGCCACTTGTGCGGGTCCATCACGTAGGAGTCGGCGAGGTCGAGGCCGTCGTGGATCCACCGCAGCTCGGGCACGAGGGCGGCGGCCCCGGCATGGGCGGCGTCGACGTGGAGCCACATGTCGTGGGCGCGGGCGAGCTCGCCGATCGCCCCGAGGGGATCCATGCCGTGGGTCGACGTGGTGCCGACGGTCGCCACGGCCAGGAAGGGCACGAGCCCGGCGGCCAGGTCCTCCTCGATCATCGACGCCAGGGCGACGGGGCGCAGCGCCCGATCGGCGTCGACGGGCACGGCGCGCAGCTGCTCGGACAGGAGCCCGGCGACCCGCAGGCCCTTCTCGACCGACGAGTGGGCGTCGATCGACGTGTAGGCGACGAGGTCGTCGAGCCGCGCGCCGGCCCGGCGGGCCCGGTCCCGGGCGGCGAGCACGGCGACGAGCGTTGACGACGAGGCCGAGTCCTGGATCACGCCGCCGCCGGGCCCGTCGGAGCGGAAGGCGGCGGGGAGGTCGAGCAGCTCGGCCAGCCAGTCGAGGGCCAGCGTCTCGACCTCGGTGCACGCCGGACCCGTGTGCCAGAGCATCCCCTGGACGCCGAAGGTGGTGATCAGG
>DASVEC010000582.1:0-3112 GCA_036380755.1 Iamia sp.
GCCCCCCGGGCTGATCACACCACCCAGTCGCGCGCCATCAGCGTGGGGTTGGGGGTGAACCCGACCCGCTCGAAGTAGCCGCGGTCGAGGGCCAGCTCGAAGGCGTGGGGGTCGCCGATGTCGGCCGAGAGCCCCTCGGCCTCGGCGTCCTCGGCGCACGCCGGCGACTCCGGGGCGATGTCGACGTCGAGGTCGAGATCGAGCTCCGTCGTGGGCTCGGTCACCAGCGACGCGCCCAGGTTGAGGGCGTTGCGGTCGCGGGTCGTGAGCCACCAGCCCTCGCCGTCCGTGCCCTCGGCCGGCGCGCCGAGGAACCGCCACTCCAGGAAGCGCAGCACCGAGGTGTGGTCGTACACCCGGCTGTCGACCGAGCCCGGGCGGGCGAAGGGCGAGGCCAGCACGGTGGGGACGCGGAACCCGGCCTGGCCGAAGTTCTCGGCATCGTCGGTGCTGGCGAGGTCGTCGGGGAAGGTCGGCGGGGCCACGTGGTCGAAGAACCCGCCCCACTCGTCGTAGGTCAGCACGAACAGCCCGTTCTCCCAGTGCGGCGAGCGGGCGAAGGCGGCGAACACGTCGCGCACGAACCGCTCGCCGGCCCGGACGTCGCCGTGCGGGTGGTTGTCGGTGCGTGACCCGCCGAGGAAGCCGGGGTCGACGAACGACACCGCCGGCAAGGTGCCGTCCTCGCAGCGCTGGAAGTACTGGTCGACCTCCGACGCCCACTGGGTCATGCGGGTCCCCCACAGCAGCGTGGTGGGCAGGTCGGTGTAGTAGTAGCCGTGCTCGACGCCGGCGGCCTCGAGCCGATCCCAGATCGTCTCCCAGGTGAAGCCGCCGTCCTCCAGCGGCAGGTAGTTCGACTTCTGGCCGCCGGACTGGCCCGAGTGCAGGTACTCGCGGTTGGGGTAGGTCGGGCCGAGGACGGAGCAGAAGGACTGGTCGCACACCGTGAACCGGCGGGCCAGGCGCGAGGTGAAGGGCAGGTCGTCGCCGAGGTAGTAGCCGAGGGCGAAGGGGTCGTTGCGGCTGCCGTCGGCCAGGAACCCCTGGTCGCGCTGGACCCGCCCGTGGTCCCAGCCGTGGCCGGGGTCGGGGTGGCCGCAGCCCCGCCACGGGTTCTCGTCGGCGAGCATCTCCAGCAGGTGCTGCGTCGTGACGTCCTGGCCCGTCGGGTCGGTGAAGACCTGCTCCAGGTTCGCCGTCACCCCGAAGTCGCCGCCGTAGCGGCTGCGCCCCTGCTCCAGCCACGTCTCGTCGCCGCCGAGCCAGCCCAGCCAGTGGTCGAACGAGCGGTTCTCCATCATCACGACCACGACGTGGTCGATGCCCGATTCGGCCGCCGCCCCGTCGAGGATCGACCCGGCCGGCACCCCGTCGGCGTTGGTGGTGGACGGTGCCGCCGTGGTCGACGAGGCCGACCCGGACGAGCCCGAGCCGTTCCCCGACGAGCCGTTCCCCGACGAGGGTCCGTCGTCGGAGCAGGCGGCGAGGCCCGCGCTGCCGAGCACGAGGAAGCCACCGGCGCGCCCGGCGTGCATGAGGAACGTCCTGCGGTCCATTCGGTCCCCCTGTGGAGCGAGCGGCGACGGCGGCCGGGACCGTACAACCCACCCGCTGTCCACCGGTGCGCGGCGGCCGGCGCGGTGCGGTCCGCGCCGGTATGGTTACACCCGTTTCCACAGCTGGAGGTTCGTGACGTGCTCGACGTGGTGATCCGGGGCGGTTCGATCGTGGACGGGAGCGGCGCGCCGCCCACGAGTGGCGACGTCGGGGTGCGCGACGGCCGCATCGTGGCCGTCGGCGAGGTCGACGAGCCCGCCCGCCGCGAGATCGACGCCGACGGCGGCCTGGTCACGCCCGGATGGGTCGACGTCCACACCCACTACGACGGCCAGGCCACGTGGGACGACGCCTTCGAGCCGTCGGCCAGCAACGGCGTCACCTCGCTGGTGATGGGCAACTGCGGGGTCGGCTTCGCCCCCGTCCGGCCCGACGACGTCGACGCCCTCATCGACCTGATGGAGGGGGTCGAGGACATCCCCGGCGCCGCCCTCCACGTGGGCATGCCGTGGGGCGAGTGGGAGACCTTCGGCGAGTACCTCGACCTGCTGGCCGGCCGGGAGTACGCCCTCGACATCGGGGCCCACATCGCCCACGGCGCCCTCCGCTTCTACGTCATGGGCGCACGCGGCGCGGCCAACGAGGACGCCACCGTCGAGGACATGGCCGAGATGACCCGGCTCACCGAGGAGGCCCTGCGGGCCGGTGCGCTGGGCGTGTCGACCTCGCGGACGATCGGTCACCGCTCGGTCTCGGGCGAGCCCGTCCCCGGCACCTTCGCCGCCCGCGAGGAGCTGCTCGCCCTGGCCGAGGGGCTCAAGCGGGCTGGGCACGGCGTGTTCGAGGCCATCGTCGCCGGCACCATCGGCTCCCTCGAGGGTCTCGGGGGCGAGCGGGCCACGCCCCTCGAGGAGGTGCCGCTCCTCGACGACATCTCCCGCCACAGCGGCCGTCCGGTCACGTTCACCGTGGCCCAGCTGTTCGAGTTCCCGGACCACTGGCGCCAGGTCATCGATGCCGCCGCCGAGGCCAACGCCGCCGGCTCCGATCTCCGGCCCCAGATCATCCCCCGCTCGGTCACGATCATGACCAGCCTCGACACCTACCACCTGTTCCGGGGCCGTCCGAGCTACGAGAAGATCGCCTCGATGCCGCTGGCCGACCGGGTGGCCGAGATGCGCCGGCCCGAGGTGAGGGCGGCGATCATCGGCGACGGCCTCGCCGCCTCGTCGAGCCCCGATCTGTCCGACAACCTCACCGCCCTCTTCGCGGTCGCCCTGCCGCTGACCTTCCCGCTCACCGACCCGGTCGACTACGAGCCGACCCTCGACCAGTCGGTGATGGCGACGGCCATGGCCATGGGCAAGACGCCCGAGGAGCACATGTACGACCTGCTCCTCGAGGACGAGGGCCGGGCGTTCTACGCCGTCCTGGGGTCGAACTTCGTCGACGGCTCGCTGGGCGTGTGCCGGGAGATGCTGCTCGAGCCCCACACCGTCACCGGGCTGTCCGACGCCGGCGCCCACGTGAACCTCATCTCCGACTGCTCGGC
>DASVEC010000583.1:0-10354 GCA_036380755.1 Iamia sp.
CCGGCCTGGCGGCAGCCCCTTCACCCGGCCTGCGTCGGATGAGCCGGCGGCGCAGCCGCTTCGGCGGGGATGGGCCCGGCCGTGACCGTGGAGGTTGGCGATCCCCGGGGCTACTGGCTTCGGTTCTCCGACTCCTCGTAGGGGCGGCAGGCCTGGCCGCGGAGGCTGGGACAGGGCGGGTCGCCGGCGGCGACGTCGATGCCGTCGACCAGTGCCAGCACCACCGACGAGGCGTGCTCGCCGCCGCGACCGATCTCGACGTCGAGGCCGTCGCCGATGGTGTCGAACTTCCACGTGCCCCGGTCGCGGCCGGGCGAGGCGACGACGACCCGCAGCCGCGACCCGGCCCGGAAGGCCTGGGCGAACGACGGGATGGCGATCTGGGCTCGGGTCCACTCGCCGGGCTCCAGCGGCTCGCGGTGCTCGCTGTCGAAGGGGTGCTCGACCTCGAGGTCGTTGCCCACCTCGTCGGTGAGGGCCCGGTGCGACAGCCGGAGCTGGCCCACCTGGACGAGGTACTCGGTGCCGTCCTCCTGGACGACCGAGACGGTGACCTGGACGTCGGCGTCCTCGGCATCGGCCCGCACCCACAGGTCGGCGTAGCCGGCACCGGCCACGACCGTGTCGGTGTCGAACGGCTCGCTGATGTACGAGGCGCCCGATGCCGGCGACCGCCAGTCGAACTCCCACAGCGGGTCGAGCAGCGGGTACTCGCCGCCGTCGTCGGCGAAGAAGGTGTCCTGGCCCTCGTCCGCCTCGATGGTGAAGACGTCGGCCCCGTCGTCGTCGGGGGCCTCCTCCGCCAGCTCACCGTCCGACCCGAGATACCAGGTGGTCGGGGTGAGGTCCGGCGGGGGCCACTCGTCGAAGGTGGCCTCGAAGCGGGCGACGGGTGAGCCCGGGTTCTCGGGGTCGCCGAACCCGTTCTCGAACAGGACCCGGACCTTGGGCTCGGCCTCGTACTCGGCCAGCACGCCCTCGAGGTCGTCGTCGGCGAAGTCGGCGAAGCGGTCGGGTTCGAACGCCAGGCCCGGCACCCCGAAGAACTGCTCCATGAAGGCCGGCGCCGCGGCCCGGATCCCCTCGTCGATCCGGGGCACCTGCTGGTCGACGTAGAGCTCGAGGAACTCGTACCAGCGGGTCAGCACCAGCGGCGTGTAGCCGTCGGGGTGGCGCCCGTTGAAGAGGGTGATCTTCTCCTGGTCGGTGCCGGTGAAGTGGTCGAGCATGACGCCGAAGCGGGGTCCGGTCTGCTCGTCCTGCCAAGCGCCGGTGAGGAAGACGGGCACCGAGATGTCCTCCACCAGCTTCTCGAGGTCGCGGCTGTCGGCGTCGACCGGGCGGTCCTCGAGGGCGCGGGTGAACTCGCCGAAGTCGGGGTTCTGGCTGCGGATGAGGAGGTTCTCCTCGCAGGTCTCGTCGCCCCCCTCGACCTGCTCGGTGATCCAGTCGACGCCGCCGGCCTCGGACTGGCGGTTGCGCTCGGCCAGCCACTGCTCGGTGAAGCCCGAGTTGTAGATGCCACCGGGCCAGGCCATCTGCCAGGAGTCGCCGATGACCGACAGCGGCGTGATGGCCGCCAGGCTCGGCGGCTGGGTGGCGGCCACGTAGAGCTGGGTGATGCCCGAGTAGGAGAGGCCGACCATGCCGACCTTGTTGCCCTTGACCCACGGCTGGGCGGCGATGGCCTCGACCACGTCGTAGCCGTCGGCCTGCTGGGCGGGGTTGAAGACGTCGAACACGCCGCCGGAGCAACCGGTGCCCCGCATGTTGACGCCGACCGTGGCGTAGCCACCGATCAGCTGGGCGATCATCGACCCGGGCTCGTCGGCGGCGGGGTTCGACGGTCCGTAGCCGGAGTACTCGATGACGGTGGGGTAGGGGCCGTCCTCGATCGGGCCCGGGAGCTTGACGTTGATGCTGAGCTCGACGCCGTCGCGCATGGTGACGTAGCCGAAGCCGTCGCCGATCTCCTGCTCCTCGTAGAACGACGCGTCGGGGACGTCGTCGCGGGCCAGGACCTCGAAGGGCTCGGTCACCGCGACCGGCGAGGCGCTCTCGTCGCGGATGGTGTACGTGCCGGGCCGGAGCTGCTGCCCGGCGGCGGTGGGCAAGGTGCCGCCCTCGCCGGTCTCGTAGCTGAGGTACTCGTCGGGCACGTAGGCGAAGTGGGCCTGGCCCTCGTCATCGGTGACCAGCCCGAGCAGCTTCTCGTCGTCGGCGTTGACCAGCACCAGCTCGTGATCGGGCTCGGCGCCCCTGACGGTCGCGATCTCCACCCCCGGCGTCACCTCGAAGTCGGCGGCCGTGGTCTCCTCGTCGGCATCGACCACCGGGCGGGTCGGGCCCGGCTCCTCGGACGGAGCGGCGCCGTCGTCGCCGTCACCGCCGTCACCGCCGTCGTCGGTGCAGCCGGCGGCCAGCAGGAGCACGGCGGCGATCGCAGCGGCAGCGCGGCGGGCGCGGGTGGGCGATGTCATCCTCATGTCCCCCTGGACGTGGTGTGGGTCGACCCCCGACCGGCGGCGACAGTACCGGAGAGCCGCGGTCCGGCCCGCTATCTGGGTCAGACTGCCCCCGTGGCCGGAACGGGCGCGGACCAGGAGCTGCTGCGCGCGACCGAGCGCTGGTTCCTGCGCCGCGGCCTCCCGCACCTGATCGAGGGGTACAAGGCGTCGCAGGACGTCTTCACCCGCAGCGTCGGCGTCCTCCTCCTCGTCGGGCTGTTGGAGGCGGTCAACGCCGTCCGCGTCGAGTGGATCTGGTGGCAGAACCTGCTGGCCCTGCTGGGCGGCGCCGCCCTGCTGGTCGCCGCCTACGTCGGGGTCAACCTGCTGCGGGGCCGCACCCCCGGCCAGCGGCCCGACACGGTCGGCCCGTTCGAGCTGGGCCTGTTCGTCGTCCTCCCCGCCCTCGTGCCGCTGGTGTTCGGCGAGCCGGGCACCGCGGCCGTCACCGCCGCCGCCAACATCGTGTTCCTCGGCCTCGTCTACCTCGTCACCAGCTACGGCCTGGTGCCGATGACCCGCTGGGCGCTGGGCCGCACCGTCGCCGCCCTCGAGACCATCGCCGACCTGATCGGGCGGGCCCTGCCGCTGCTCTTCGCCCTGACGATCCTGGTCTTCGTCAACACCGAGGCGTGGCAGGTGGCGGCCGCCCTCCCCGGCCCGCTGTTCGCCCTGACCGGCGCCATGTTCGTGGTGGTCGGGTTGTTCTTCCTGCTGACCCGGCTGCCCAGGGAGGTGCGCCGGGTCGACGACGAGCTCGGCGACGGCGGCCTGGCCAAGGCCTGCGCGGGCACGCCGGTGGAGGCCGTCGCCGAATCGCTCGCCCTGGCGCAGCCGGTCGAGCTGACCCGCCGGCAGACCTTCAACGTCTACCTCGTCTTCCTCTACGCCCAGGCCATCCAGGCCGCGCTGGTCACCGCCGCCGTGTTCGGCTTCTTCACCCTGTTCGGGCTGGTGGCGATCCGCCCGGAGGTGGTCAACGGCTGGCTGGGCGACATCGACAACAACGTGGTCGAGGAGTTCACCATCTTCGGCCACGAGATGGAGCTGACGTCCGCCCTGCTCCACGTGTCGGGCTTCGTCGCCTTCGTGGCCGGGTTCTCCTTCACCGTGTCGCTGGTGACCGACTCCGGCTACCGGGAGGAGTTCTTCGACGAGGTCGTGGGCGACGTCCGCCAGGCCCTCGCCGTCCGCACCGTCTACCTCGCCCTCCGCGAGCGCGCCGCGGGTTAGCCGTCGAGCCCGCGGACGACGGCGCGCAGGCGCGCCAGCTCGCCCTGGTGGAGCTCGGACAGCCCGGCCAGGACCGCCGCGCCCCGCGCGGTCAGCACGACGAGGGTGCGGCGGGCGTCGTCGGCATCCGCGGTCCGCTCGACCAGGCCGGCCTCGGCCGCCCGGTTGACCAGCTCGGTGGCCGAGTGCCGCCTGAGCAGCAGGGCCTCGGCCACGTCGCTCACCGCCGCCGGACCGGGACCGGCGTGACCCCGCACGGCGAGCAGCATCTGGTGCTGCTGGGGCGTGAGCCCGGCGGCGCGGGCGGCCTGCTCGGAGAAGGCGAGGAAGCGCCGCAGCTCGGTGCGGAAGGCGGCCAGCGCCCGGTAGTCGTCGTCGCCGAGGGTCATGGCGCCGTGCTCCTCAGGGCCGGGCCTCGGCCTCGTGCCGGCTGCGCTGGGTCTCGATGACCCGCAGCGGACCGGTCAGGGCCAGGGCCACGAGGGAGGCGACGAGGATGGTGGGCAGCAGCCGGATGCCGGCCATCTCGCTCACGACGAGGGCCGATCCCAGCGGTGTCTTGGTCACGCCCACGTTGCACCCGGCCATCATCGCCGTGACCAGCACCCACTGGTTCGCCGAGGGGGCGATCACGAAGACGGCGCTGCCGACGCAGGCACCGATGAAGAACAGCGGGATGATGAAGCCGCCCCGCCACTCGCCGGCCACGGCGACGATCGCCCCCGCCAGCTTGGCCCCGGCGGCCAGGAGCAGGGCGCCGACGGCGAGCTTCCCGGTGGTGAGGTCGTGGAGCGCGAGCTCGCCGTTGGTGAGGGCGTGCGGGCTGCCCAGCGCCAGCAGCCCGAGGGCGAGCCCGCCGAGGGCGGGACGGGCGGGCGGGGGGATCGCCCGCGCCACGCGGCGGGCACCGCTGACGCCGAGGGCGAAGGCGTATGCCACGATGGCCGAGAGCACGCCGGCGAGCGCGGCCCAGGCCAGGTCGACGGCCCGCAGCTCAGTGACGCCGGGGAGGTCGAAGATCGGGCGGAGCCCGTTGCCCGAGGCCACCACGTACACGGCGTACCCGGCCATGGCGCCGACCGATGCCGGCAAGATGGCGTCGGAGTGCTCGATGCCCCGCCGGTGCGGGATCTCGAGCGCGAAGACGGTGGCGCCGATCGGCGATCCGAACAGGGCGGTGAAGCCGGCGGCCATGCCGGTGATGGTCAGGATGCGGAGGCGGCGCTGGTCGAGACCGAAGCGGTGGGCGATCCGGCCGCCCAGGGCACCGGTGGTCTGCACCAGCGGGGCCTCGGGCCCGAGGGTGCCGCCGGCCCCGACGCAGAGCAGCGAGACGGGGATCAGCGAGCGGAGGGTGCGCAGCTCGTGGCGGCCCCCGACGACGTGGATGTCGTCGACCAGCAGCTCGACGTTCGACGTGGGGCCGACGACGTGCACGATGGCGGCGACGGCCAGGCCGGTGGCGACCAGGACGACGATGTGGGCGCCGTCGGCCCACTGCTCCGGCCCCAGCAGGTGCTCCGCCACCATGAGGACGCCGAGGTAGGCCGCGCCGACGATCCCCCCGGCCACCCCGGCGGCCACGACCAGCAGCGAGAACGACGACGGCAGCGAGCTGCGGACCGACTCGGGCAGGGCGACAGCTCGCACCGATGGATCGTAGAGCGATCCTCTATGCGGACCTCAAGCGGCGGCGACGGAGCCCGTGGCGCGAGCCCCGACGGGGGTGGTGGCCAGGTCGGTGAGCAAGGTGGCGGCGGCCGGCTTGGCGATCGGGCGGCAGCCGAGGAGCGACTGGCGGGCGACGACCCGGCGCTCGTCGCGGAGCTTGGAGAGGCCCTGGCGCACGAGGACGAGCGGGGCCTTGCGGCCCTCGCGGTGGTCGCGGAGGAGCCGGCGCCAGAAGGTCACGAGCGCCGGGCTGCGGAGCAGGAGGGCGTCGGCGAGGAGGCCCTCGGCGTCGAGCCGGCTGACGACCTCGGCAGCGAAGATGCCCTCGGCCACCACGACGGGCGAGCCGTCCAGCTCGATCGTCCGGGACCCCACCCGGGCATCGTCGGCGATGCTGTAGATCGGGACCTCGGCCCGGCCGGTGCGGCACAGCACGTCCAGGGCGGCGACGGCGGCCTCGGCGTCCCACGACGCGGGGTCCTCCCAGTCGACGTGACCGCCCACCATCGGCATGTCGGGGTCGCCGCCGTCGCGGTAGAAGTCGTCGAGCGCCACGATGGGCACACCCGCCCGCTCGGCCAGGCGGGTCTTGCCACACCCGGAGGGCCCGGCGAGGACGACGATCCGGGCCACGAGCGTCTCGTCGGTCGTGTCGTCCGTGCCACCTGCCACGGACACCCATCCTCGCGCGCCAGACTCCCCGACGTGGAGAGCAGCTCGCCGGACGGTCGCATCGGGGTCGCCGTCGTCGGGCTCGGCATCGGCCGGCTGCACTACATCTCGCTGGCCGAGCTGAAGGACCGCTACCGGATCGTGGCCGTGTGCGACCTGGACGAGGAGCGCGCCGTGGAGGTGGCCGGCTGGCTGCGCGACGTCCGCCCCACGACGAGCCTGGACGAGGTGCTGGCGCTGGACGACGTCGACGTCGTGGTCCTGTGCACGCCGCCGCACCTCCACGCCGAGCAGGTGGCGCTCTGCGCCCGGGCCGGCAAGGACGTCGTGTGCGAGAAGCCGCTCGTCGGCTCGGTGCGGGCCGTCGACGACCTGATCGCCCTCGAGCGGGAGACGGGCCGCACGATCGTGCCCGTCTTCCAGTACCGCTTCGGGCAGGGCCTCCAGCGGTTGCGAGCGCTGGTCGACGCCGGCCGCACCGGACGCCCCTACGTCGCCACCGTCGACGTGGCCTGGCAGCGAGGCCGCGACTACTACGACGAGGCCGCCTGGCGGGGACGGTGGGCCACCGAGCTGGGCGGCACCCTCACCGTCCACGCCCAGCACCACATCGACATGGTCCTGCACGTCCTGGGCTCGCCGGCGAGCGTCTGGGCCACGACGTCGACCCTCGTCAACGAGGGCATCGAGACCGAGGACTGCGCCGCCGTCGTCCTCCGCTACGCCGACGGCTCGCTGGTCACCCTGTCGGCCACCACCGGCTCGGCCACCGAGATCTCCCGCCTGCGGTTCTGCTTCGAGCACCTGACGGCCGAGTCGTCGACCGGCGCGTACACCCCCGGCGCCGAGCCCTGGATCTGGACCGCGGCCGACCCCGAGGCCCAGGCCGACCTCGACGAGCTCCTGGCCGCCCAGCCCGAGCGCACCGAGGACTTCGTCGGCCTCTTCGAGCGCTACGCCGATGCCCGGGCCGCCGGCGCGCCACCGCCCGTCACCTTGTCCGAGGCCCGGACCGTCCTGGAGGTGCTCACCGCCGTGTACGTCTCGTCCCGCACCGGCGGCGAGGTGGCCCTGCCCCTCGCCGCCGACGACCCCGCCCTCGACGGGTGGCAGCCATGAGCCCCATCGAGGTCGCGGGGCTTTGGACCTACGACTGGGAGTCGTCGCGCCGGCCGCACGTCCACCCGGTGCACACGCCCGCCGGCCACGTCCTCACCCGCGACGCCCCCGACGACCACCCGTGGCACCACGCCCTCTGGTTCACCATCAAGTACGTGAACGAGGAGAACTTCTGGGAGGAGTACGACGCCTACGGGGTGCTGCGCCACGACGGCCCACCGTCGGTCGTCGAGGCCGCCGGTGGGGTGGTGGCGCTCAAGGGCCGGCTGGAGTGGATCCGGCCCGACCGCTCGACCGTCGCCGTGGTCGAGGACCGCACGTGGACCCACGTGCCCCTCGGCCCCGACGCCTACGCCATCGACCTCGACACCACGCTGGTGTGCGAGGTCGACAGCCGGCTGGACCGCACCCCGTTCACCACGTGGGGCGGCTACGGCGGGCTGACCCTGCGGGGCGCCGGCGACTGGACCGACACCCGGCTGATGCTCGACGACGGCTCGACCCACGAGCGGGTGCTGGGCGACCGCGCCCGCTGGTGCGACCTGACCGGACGCCCGCCCGGGGCGCCAGAGGGGGTCGTCGCCGGCATGGCCTTCCTCGACCACCCCGGCAATCGCCGCCACCCGGTGCCCTGGTACGCCAGCACCCGGGCCGACACCTACGGCGACGAGGGCTGGTCGAACTTCATGAACGCCGCCTTCCTCTGGCACGACGGCATGGACGTGGCCGCCGGCGAGGAGGTCCGGTTCCGCCACCGGGTCGTCGTCCACGACGGCGAGTGGACCGCCGACCGCCTCGACACCGCCTGGGCCGACCTCCAGGATTGGACCTAGCCCGTGGTCTCGGCCGCCGTCCTCGTCGCCACGCGGCAGGCGCTCCACGCGGTGGCGGAGCACGTGCTGGCCGCGGCGCTGCACGGGTGGAACGGCCGTCTCGGGCTGCGGGTCACGCCGGGCGGGTTCGGCACGCCGGTGGTGGCGGTCGACGGTGTCGACCAGCGGGTGCGGGTCGAGGGCATCGACCTGGTGGTCGAGACCGGCGGGCAGGTCGACCGGGCGCCGCTGACGACGCTCGGCGCGGCCGCCGCGCTCGTCGGCATCGAGCCCGGCGCCCCGACCGGCCTCTACGAGATCGCCACGCCGTGCGATCCGTCCGCGCCACTGGCGGTCGACGCCGGGGCGGCCGCGGTGCTGGCGGCGTGGTTCGCCCTCGTCGACGAGGTGCTCGGGCGCTTCGCCCCGACGGCGGTCGCCCAGCTGTGGCCCGAGCACCTCGACGTGGCCCTCGCCCTCGACGAGGTCAACTACGGCGGTTCGCCGGGCGACGCCACCCACCCGACGCCGTACCTCTACGTCGGCCCGTGGTCGGTGCCCGCCGGTGACCTCTGGAACGAGCCGTGGGGCGTGTCGTGGCCGGCGGCGCAGGTGGCGACCGCCGCCGAGGCCGTCGCCCGGTTCGAGGAGGGTCGAGCCGCCGCGGCGCAGGGTTAGACGGGGCTCCGGTCGGGGCGTCCGGAGACGGTGGCGACGAGAGTCCGCAGCACCCTGCCGTAGTCGCGCACTGCGGTGTCGACGTCGTCGGCGATGGCGATCTGGCGGGCGGCCATGTTGTAGGCGCCGACCAGGACGCGGGCGAGCGGCTCGATGGGCTGCTCGGCGATCTCGCCCGCCCTCATCAGCAGGGTCAGGATCCCGGTGAACTGGGCCACGCTGAACTCGGTGTCGCGCGCCTCCCAGCGGTCGTAGCCCAGCGCGGCCGGGGCCTCGTAGAGGGCGATGCGGGCGAACACCGTCCCGGTGCACAGCTCGAGGTAGCGGTCGGTGCCGGCCCACAGCGCCTCCCACAGGTCGCCGGTCTCCTCGGCGGCCCGCACCCCGGCGGCGGTCATCTCGGCGTCGAAGCGGATGAGCTCGCCGAGGTAGATCTCGTCGAACAGGCCCGGCTTGCCCTCGGGGAAGTGGTGGTAGAGGGCACCCCGGGTGACGCCGGCGGCGGCGGCGATGGCGTCGGCCGTGACGGCCGCGAAGCCGTGCTCGACGAAGAGCCGGGTCCCCGCGTCGAGGAGGTCCTGGCGCGTCCGGGCCGCCTCCTCGGCGGTGCGCCGGGCCACCTAGCGCCTCGGTGTCGGCGTCTCGTCCACGGCGCCATCTTCGTCTGCGGGGCTTCCCTCAGAAAGATACATGGTGTATGTATGTATACATGCCCGACCGGTCATCGCCAACCCTCGCCGCCGCCACCGTGTCCGCCCTGCTCGTGGCGACCCTCGTCCTTGCCTGGGCCTCGCCCGCGGCGGCGGTGGTGCCGTCGTTCACGGGCCCGACCTCCGTCACCGTCACGACCAACGCCACCGTCGCTCTGACCGGGGCTGGTGCGCCGCAGGTCGTCGACCCCGACACCTCCACGCTCGGCCTGCTGATGTCGATCGGCGGGCCCGGGGTCGGGCGGCCGACCTTCACCCTCGACGGCACGAGCGGTCTGACCGTCACCGGGTCGGCCGTGCGGACCCGCCAGGTCGGCGTCGCCGGGACCAGGAGCGCGATCAACGCCGCCCTCGACGGCATGCAGATCGAGGGTGGGGCGCCGAGCCAGGACTACACGCTCACCCTGGTCGCCGACGAGACCCCGAGCGCGGCCGGCGGGGCGACCACGAGGGTGATCACGATCGACCAGCAGGGGACCCACCCGGTGAACCTCATGCCCCCGGCGTTCACGGTCGGCACGAGGGCGGCCCTGACGCTGTCGGGCGCCGGCGCGCCGCAGGTCTCCGATGCGACCTCACCGGTCCTCGAAGTCGAGCTGAACATCACCACCTCGTCGGGGATCCCCACTGCGGAGTGGCCCACGTTCACCCTCGACGGCACGACGGGCCTGACCGTGACCGGGCCACCGCCGGTCGGCGTCCGCAACACCGAGGTCAGCGGCACGAAGGCCGACCTCAACGCGGCGCTGGACGGCATGGTGGTCACGGGGGGCATCACGCCGGGTGCCTTCCGCATCGTGCTCGAGAGCGACGACGTGGTGGGCGACGCGGGGGACGCCGACCTGGCCGACACCGACTTCACCAGCTTCACCGTCACGTCCGATGCGCCGGTCAACGCCGGCCTCGCCGCCGTCTCCTTGGGGACGTCCTCGGCCCGGGTGCTCGAGCCGAT
>DASVEC010000584.1:0-4607 GCA_036380755.1 Iamia sp.
GCCATGCGCTGCTCGATCTGCTTGACCTTGCCGAGGACGACGATGTCGCGCAGGCCGGGGACGGCGGAGGAGACCATGTCGACCACGCCCGAGCTCACCAGCCGCTTGGAGAGACGGCCGAGGCCGGCGTCGTCGAGGTACTCGATCAGGGCGTCGTCGGGGGTGAGCGTGCGGGCCCGGACCTCGCCCCCGCCGGTGGCGTCGGCGTCGGCCAGCACCACCTCCTCGTAGTCGAGCGGCTCCCGGCCGAACATCGACGCCAGCCCCGACTTGCCCTCCAGCTCGACGATGAGCGGGTCCAGGCCCTGCCGGGCGGCGGCGAAGGCGAGCGCCGCCGTCACCGCCGTTTTGCCGACTCCGCCCTTCCCGGCGACGATGACGACCCGAGACGCGGTGAAGAACGGGTCCGCACCCGCGGCGTCCGTCACCGTCGTCCACACATCGGAGGCATCTCGGTGCGCAGGCTATCGACCACCACCCGGAGGACCGGTGCTCTGGCGCTGGGCCTCGTCCTGGTGGCGCTGGCGCTCGCGGCGCTGGTCGGGGGCCCGGCCGGGGCCCAGGACGGCGACGAGGCGCCCGCGTCGTGCGCCGAGCGGGCCGAGGCCGGCGAGGGCCGGCTGGCCGTGGTCACCATCAGCGGCCTGCTCGACCCGGTGCTGGCCCGGTTCGTCGAGCGCAGCATCGACGACGCCGAGGAGGCCCAGGTCTCCTGGCTGGTGCTCCAGGTCAACAGCAAGGGCACGGTCGTGTCCGACGAGCGGGTGGCCGAGCTGGTCGAGCGGGTCCGCACCGCCGCCGTCCCCGTCGCCGTCTGGGTCGGGCCGTCGGGCACCCGCGCCACCAGCGGCGTCGCCCAGATCGCTGCCGTGGCCTGCGCCGTTGGCGTCGCCCCGGGCAGCCGCATCGGCGACCTGGGCGAGCCCGTCGTCGACCCCGAGCGCTTCACCCCGGCGTTCCGCGAGAACCTCGACCGGCTCGAGGACGGCACCGTCGGGGCCACCGCCGCCCTCGATCTGGGCCTGGCCGAGCGGGAGGCCCCCGTGCTGGGGACCTTCCTCATCGACCTCGACGGCGTCGAGACCAAGGTGGTGGAGGACGAGGAGGGCAAGCCCCAGCGGACGGTGGCCGGTGACTCGATCCCGGTGTTCTCGAAGCTCCCGATCGTCGACCAGCTCCTCCACACCGTGTCCAGCCCGGCGGTGGCCTACCTGCTGCTGCTGGCCGGTCTGGCCCTGATCGTGTTCGAGCTGTTCACCGCCGGCATCGGCGTCGCCGGCGTGGTGGGCGCCGGGTGCACCATCCTGGGCTGCTACGGGCTGGCCGTGCTCCCGGCCCGGGGCTGGGCCGTCGCCCTGCTGGTCCTGACCGTGCTCGCCTACTCCGTCGACGTCCAGACCGGGGTGCCCCGGGTGTGGACCGGCGTGGGCACGGTGGCGCTGGTCGTGGGGTCGTTCTCGCTCTACGAGGGGCTCTCGCTCTCGTGGATCACCCTGCTCGTCGGCATCGTCGGGATGCTGATCTTCGTGATCGGGGCCATGCCGGCCATGGTCCGCACCCGCTTCTCGACCCCGACGATCGGGCGGGGCTGGATGATCGGCGAGGAGGGCGAGGCCGTCACCGAGGTCTCGCCCGAGGGCGTCGTGCGGGTGCGGGGCGCGCCCTGGCGGGCCCGCACCAACCGGGCCACGCCGGTGGGGGCCGGCGAGGCCGTGCGAGTGGTCGAGGTCGACGGCCTGCTGCTCGAGGTCGAGCCCCTCGAGGGCGCCGCCCGCGACCACCGAGAGCGGCGCTCGGCGGAGTAGATCCGCTCGCGACAGCCAACGTCGCGCTCGCGAAGGTTTCCCTTGTCGCGATGTGACCTCGGTCCTAACGTCGATGGCCTCCCGAGGGAGCGCACCTGCTCCCCGCATTCCACCCGTGTGGGCTCTCGACCCGTCGAGGGGAGAGCCCGGAAGGGGTCGCCAGTGAGCGCACAGCGTGTCGAGGACGAGTGGCAGCTGCGAGCAGCGTGCCGTGGTCCACACTCAGCCGTGTTCTATCCGCCGTCGAGCTTCGAGAGGCGAGACGAGAAGGCCGCCCGGGAGGTCCGGGCCAAGGAGATCTGTCGCACGTGCCCGGTGAAGGCGCCGTGTCTGGAGTACGCCCTGCAGATCCGTGAGAACCACGGCATCTGGGGCGGCCTCAGCGAATCGGAGCGCCGGAACCTGGCCGCCAGCCGGGCGTAGCGCCCCGTCTGCCCGCCCCGGTCAGCGGGGCTCCACCAGCAACGTCTGCACGGCCGCCCCCAGACGGCCGCGCTCGTCCCACAGCGTCGTCTCGGTGCTCCCCACACCGGCGGCGTCGACGCGGGTGACCGCGGCGATGCCGATGGCCGAGCCGACCGCCTCGCGCACCAGCGTCACGGTGAGGTCGGGGTTGATGAAGGTGTGGCTGCCGTGGGGCACCGCCGCCGACACCCCGTTGCCGAAGTCGGCCGCGGCCGCGACCCGCTGGAGCGGGCTGGGCTCCTCGCCGGCGACCACCGGCACCCGGAGCCGGATCCAGTCGGTCGACGGCCCCAGGTCCAGGAAGCTCCCGGCGACGAACGAGTGGGTCACGGCGTGGCTGTGGAAGGCGATGCCGTCGTAGGTCACCCAGCTCGGTGAGGACGTCCCGTCCGGCGGCGGAGGCGGCGGATCCTCGGGCAGCACGGCGTCGGAGAGGTCGAGCGGCTCGGGCCGGACCCGGATGGCCACCAGGGTGGCCCGCACCAGGCGCCGGCCGGCCTCGTCGTGGAGGGACAGCTCGGCCGAGCGCACCGACCGGCCGGGCCGGGTCACCTCGGCCGTCACCACGAGGGGGTCGAGCCCGACCGGCCGCTCGAGCTCGACCGTCAGCCGCACCGGGCGGAAGCCAGGATCGAGCGTCTGCTCCAACCCCCGGGCCGCCAGCGCCGCCACCGGCCCGCCGTGCAGCGCCCGCGGGTCCCACGGTCCCCGTGACAGCTCGGTGGCCTGGATCCGACCTTCGTCCAGGACCGTGAACAGCGCCTCCTCGCTCATCCGCCGGAGGCTACGAGCCCGTCCGGCGAACTCGGTGGGGTAGACGCCCGAAACAGGGCGTCCACCCCACCGAGTTCGGGTGGGGTCCTGGTCAGCGGGCGGGGCGAGGGTCGCCGGGGGCGGGGGGCTTGGTGAGGACCTCGTCGACCAGGCCGTAGGCGACGGCCTCGTCGCCCCGGAGGATGAAGTCGCGGTCGATGTCGCGCTGGATCTTGTCGGTGTCCTGGCCCGTGTCTTCGGCCAGGGCCTGCACCATCCGCTCGCGGAGCAGCACCATCTCCTTGACCGCCAGCTCGAGATCGGTCGACTGGCCCTGGGCGCCGCCGTGGGGCTGGTGGATGAGGACCCGGGCGGTCGGGAGGGCGAAGCGCTTGCCCCGGGCGCCGCCGGCCAGGAGCACCGCCGCGGCCGAGGCGGCCTGGCCGATGCACACCGTCGAGACGTCGCAGCTGAGGACCTGCATGGTGTCGTAGATGGCGAACAGGGCGTTCATGTCGCCGCCGGGCGAGTTGATGTAGAGGCGGATGTCCTTGTCGGGGTCCTCGGCCTGGAGGTGGAGCATCTGGGCGATGATCACGTTGGCCACGTCGGCGTCGAGCTCGGTGCCGAAGAAGACGATCCGCTCGGTGAGCAGGCGGGAGTACACGTCGTAGGCCCGTTCGCCCCGCTCGGTGCGCTCGATGACGGTGGGGATCAGCACGGTCGCCTCCTCGGCGTCGATGTGCAACCGATCGGTTGCTCCTGGCGCCAGGGTAGGCAGAGATGGGCCACATGTGCAACCATCGGGTTGCATGGAGATGATCCCCGCCCGTGTCGTCCGCTCCGTCCGCCTCGACGTCGACCGTGACGAGGCCTGGGGTCTGGTCGGCACCGCCGCCGGTCTGTCCCGCTGGCTCGGGGGCGACGTCGAGCTCGACCCGACCGCCGGCGCCGCCCTCCGGATCCGTGACGAAGAGGGCGTCGAGCGGCTGGGCACGGTGGTCGAGATCGACGACGGGCGGGCGCTGACCTTCGAGTGGGCCGCCGACGACGGGGCCACCTCGACGGTGACCTTCACGGTCGACGACGACGGCGAGGGCAGCCGGGTGACGGTGGTCGAGGAGCACGCCGGCGGGTCGATCGCCGCCTGCCTCGACGCCGGCGCGGCCTGGGAGCACCGGATGCTCCACCTCGAGGTCGGGGCCCTCTCCCTGCGGGCGGCCCCGGCGTTCGCCACCCTGGCCTGAGGTGGACGACGACGCGCGCGTCGGCGCCGTCTTCTCCGCCCTCGCCGACCCCACCCGCCGGGCGGTCCTGCGCGCCGTGGCCGACCAGGGCCAGGCGACGGCCACCGACCTCGGCCAGGCCGTCGGCGTCACCCGGCAGGCCGCGGCCAAGCACCTCGACCAGCTGGCGGCCGCCGGCCTGGTCGTCGACGAGCGGGCCGGCCGGGAGCGACGCTGGCGGGTCACCACCGAACCCATGGCCGACGCCGCCGCCTGGCTGACCGCCACCGGCCACGCCTGGGACGCCCGGCTGGCCCGCCTCGTCGAGGCCGCCGCCGACCTGCCCTCCCGCGAGGTT
>DASVEC010000585.1:0-4398 GCA_036380755.1 Iamia sp.
CCCGGACGCGCCATGACGACGACGACGACCGGCTCGCCCTGCTCCGAGAACACCGACCCCCGCAAGCTCGTCCGCCAGGGCACCGACCAGGAGCAGCGCACGGCGGGGGCGCCGGACCCGAGCCGCGCCCCGGTCGACGGCCGCCGGCCGGAGCACGCCCTGGTCTTCGCCTCGGCGTTCGCCGCCCACCTGAGGTTCATCGGCCTCGACGACACCGAGCAGGGCGACTGGCAGGACCTGTTCGCGTCCGACGTGTCGGCCCAGCTGGCCGTCGTCGCCGTCGAGGACGTCGCCGTGTACCGGACGACCCTCAAGGCCCTGCTGCGCTCGCTGGAGGACCCCGACCCGGCGGCGACCGAGCTCGAGGTGAAGGCCGATCTCGGCGCCGTGTTCGACTGTCTCGGCACGCTGGCGAGTCGCCTCGACGCCATCGCCGAGGGGCTGCCGCCCGACCAGCAGCTGCAGGCCACCCTCGGCAACCTCATCCGGTCGCAGCTGAGCCCGATGCTCCAGGAGCTGATCGGCTCGTACGTCGCGGGTGAGGCGCTCGGCCTCGTCGACCGCACCATCCCGCCCCGCGACGACGTGCAGATCCTCGGGACGCCACTCCAGTCGTTCGCGGCGCTGATCGACGGGCCCGGCCTCTCCTCCCGGTGGCCCGAGGGCGTCGGCGACGACGACTGGGCCACCTACGTCGACGTCGATCCCACCCTGTACGAGGGCGGGTACGGCCCGAGCGGTCCCGCGATCGAGCGGATCAACCGGCTCGCCACGCACAACCTGTTCACCGCCATCTGCGAGACGTTCCTCGGCGTCTACGCCCGGGTCGTCGACGACGCCGGCGAGGCGTTCCGGGCGACGCTCCGGTGGGGGAACCACGAGCCGCACTACGCCCTGCTCCTGGCCTTCGTCCAGCTGCTCGAGCACGCCCGCGCCGAGGCCAACCGCCTGACCGCCGCGCACCTCGACCTCTACTACCGCCGGGTCCTCCAGCTGGAGGAGCGCGGGGCGCGCCCGGCGCACGCCCACGTACTCGTCGAGCTGGCCAAGCACGTCGACGCCCACCTCGTCGCCGAGGGAGCGCGGCTCAAGGCGGGCAAGGACGCCACCGGTGCCGACGCCCACTTCGCCGTCGACCGCGACCTCGTCGCCAACCGGGCGAGCGTCGCCGACCTGAAGCGCGTGTACCGCCACCCCGCGACGCAGCCGCTCCCCGACGACCACGACCGGATCTTCGCCACGCCGAGCATCGACACCGGCGAGCCGTGGGCCCCCTTCGCCGAGAAGGTCCACCGCGACGGCGACCTCACGTCGATCGACATGCCGCACGCGGAGGTCGGCTTCGCCATCGCCTCCCACCACCTCTGGATGGCGGAGGGGACGCGGCGCATCGAGATCGTGATGGGCCTGGCCGCACCCGGGGGCACCAGCGCCGGGGCCCCGGACCAGCTCCGCTGCCGGCTCACCACCGCCGACGGCTGGATCGAGAAGACCGCCGTCGAGACGTCGCTCTCGGCGGGCCAGCTCCGCTTCCACCTCGACGTCACCGGCGACGACCCGCCGATCACGCCCTACGACCCGGCGACGCACGGCTTCGGCTTCGCCACCGGCATGCCCGTCCTCGTCGTGACCCTCCCCCACGAGCCGGACACGCCCTGGAGCTACGCCGGCCTGGAGGACCTCCAGGTCACGTGGATCTCGGTCGACACCGGGGTCGAGGGCCTGAGGACGGTGGCGCTCGCCAACGACCACGGCCCCGTCGACGCCTCGAAGCCGTTCCTCGCCTACGGCTCCGCGCCACTCGCCGGGAGCGCCCTGCTGATCGGGTCGAAGGAGGTCATGCAGAAGGCACCCGACGAGCTCTGGCTCGAGCTCGCCCTGATGAGCGAACCGGCCGCCCTCGCCTCGCTCCCCGGGGTCACGGCGCAGCACCTCGCCGGCGGGGTGTGGAGCGATCTGGACGTCGACGAGATCGCGGTCACCGACACGACGATCGACCTCGGCACGGTGCCGGCGCCGGCCGACCTCACCCCCGACCTCGGCCCCGACGAGCCCTACTCGACGTCGACCCGCTCGGGTTTCGTGCGGCTCGTGCTCGACGGGGGCTTCGGGACCGACACCTACCCCCTCGAGCTGGCCAAGTGGATCGCGGGGCTGCGCACTGGCGAACCCGTGGCTCCGGTCCTGCCGACGATCGGCTCGCTCAGCCTCGCCTACACCGCCCACCACACCCTCGACCTGGACGAGCCCTCCGAGGGCGGCGGTCGCCTCTTCCACGTCACCCCGTTCGGCCACACGCCGCAGGCGCGGCAGCCCAGCCAGGTCGGTGTGCCGCTGCTCCCCCGGTTCACCGCCGGCGCGGCGCCGGCCGAGGGCGAGCTCTACCTCGGTCTCCGGGGCCTGGTGCCCCCCCAGGATCTCGCCCTCCTGTTCCAGGTGGTCGACGGCACGGCCGATCCCCTCGTGGTCAAGCCCGACGACCACATCGTCTGGACCTACCTGCGGGGCGACGAGTGGGTGCCGTTCGCCGCCGACGCGGTCGGCGACGGCACCGACGGGCTGATCACCTCGGGCATCGTCACGCTCGCGGTCCCCGCCGACGCGAGCACCGACCACACGCTCCTCCCGGCAGGGCTGCACTGGGTGCGCCTGGCGGTGGCGTCGACCAGCGATGCCGTGTGCCGGCTGGTCACGGTGGCGGCCCAGGCGCTGGAGGCGACCGCGGTGGTGCGGGGCGACGGAGGGGCGGTCCTCAGCGACGTGCTCCCACCGGGCACCATCACGAAGCTCGACGTGCCCGACGCGGCGGTGAAGGGGGTCGACCAGCCGTTCCCGACCTTCGGCGGCCGGGCGCCCGAGACGACGCTGGCCTTCGCCACCCGGGTCAGCGAGCGGCTCCGCCACAAGGACCGGGCCATTGCGTTGTGGGACCACGAGCGCCTCGTCCTCGAGGCCTTCCCCGCCGTTTACCAGGCCCGCTGCCTCAACCACACGCAGTACGAGCCGAGCGCCAGCGGGACGGGCACCTACCGGGAGCTGGCGCCCGGTCACGTGACGATCGTGACCATCCCCGACCTGGCCGGGCCCGACCCGCGCAACCCCCTGCGCCCGTCCACCAGCCTCGGCGTGCTCGGCGAGATCGAGCGGTTCCTCGCCGCCCGGATGTCGTGCTTCACCCGGCTGCACGTGCGCAACCCGCAGTTCGAGGAGGTCCGGGTCGACCTGCGCGTCCGGCTCCGCCCTGGCTTCGACGAGACCTTCCACGTCAACCAGCTCAAGCGCGAGATCACCGAGCACCTGTCGCCGTGGGCGTTCCGCGGCGGGGCGCGCCCCTCCTTCGACGGCACGGTGGCGAAGTCGGTGGTCGTCGACTTCGTCGAGGGCCGCCCGTACGTCGACTACGTCACCGACGTCCGCCTCTTCCACCGGCTCCCCGGTGCCACCGTCGACGGTCCCGACCTGGACGTGGTCCACGGCTCGCGGGCGATCTCGATCCTCGTGTCCACGCCCGCGGACCACCACGGCATCCACCCGATCCACCCGTCCGAGGACCTCCGGCCCGAGTCCTGCGCCTGCGCTCCGGTCGGCGCGTGATGGCACCGGCCCCCGCGCCCCTGCCGCCGGCCGAGCTGCCGGCCGCCCAGGACTTCTACCGGCTGCGCCGCGAGGGCATCGGCCACATCGAGGAGGCCGGCCACGTCCTGTGGACCGACTACAACACGCACGACCCCGGGATCTCGATGCTCGAGGCGCTGGCCTACGCCATCACCGAGCTCGGCTACCGGACGGGCTTCCCCATCGAGGACATCCTCGCCTCGGCGGCGCCGGGCGCGTCGGCCGAGGACCCGTACCCCGACCAGACCTTCTTCACCGCCCGCCGGATCCTCACGGTCAACCCGACCACCGCCGACGACCTCCGCCGGCTGCTGATCGACGTCGACCCGGTGCGCAACGCCTGGGTGCGGTGCAAGGAGTGCGCGTGCGACGCCCCGCTCTTCGCCTGGTGCGAGGACGGCGAGATCGTGCTCTCCCACGACCCGTCCTCGCGCGACGACCCCTCGACCGAGCTCACGCCGGTCATCCCTCGGGGGCTGTACGACGTCCTCCTGGAGCTGGAGGCGGACCCGACCGTCGGCGATCTGAACGACCGCAAGACGGTCCGCCGCCGCGCCGTCGTCGACCCCGGCGGCCGGCGTCACATCATCACCATCGAGGTGCGGTTCCCGGCGTGGGAGGTCCACCGCGGCGACGAACGCCAGCAGCTGACCGAGGACGAGGAGCCGCTCGACGAGATCCGCGTCCACGGACCGAACCGCACGACGACCGGCACCGCCGTCGTGACCGACGACGAGCTGCGCGCCCACTGGTTCGACGTGTTCTACGTCGACTTCGAGGTCG
>DASVEC010000586.1:0-2646 GCA_036380755.1 Iamia sp.
CGAGCGTGCCCACGTGGTCCCACCTCCGGTAGGCGTCGAGGAAGGCGTCCTGGGCCAGCTCCTCGGCGGCGGCACGCGACCCGGTCAGCGTCCAGCCGAGAGCCACCACGGGGTGCCAGTCGGCTCGGTACAGGTCGTCGAACGCCGGGCGCGCGGCCCCGCCGGTCCCCTCGGTCGCGACGTCATCGGTCGTCATCGGCGCCTCCACGACCCCTCACTCGCACGAGGCCGTCGATGTGCGTACCGTCAGCCCGGTTGGGAGCCGCGGATCTCCTCCAGGCCCTGACGCAGGGCCTCGAGATCGTCGACCAGACCGTCGACCTCGGCCCCCAGGTGGCCGTAGGCGGCCTGGTCGGTCGCGCTGACCGAGATCTCCAGCGCCCGGGCCACGGCGTTGTCCATCCGGGCGTCCAGCAGGCGGAGCTCGTTGTAGGTCTGGTCGATCACCCGGTCGAGGCGATCGGCCGCGTCGACCTGGCTCTGGAGGGCCTCGGCCAGCCGGGCCCGCGAGGCCGGATCGCCGGCGGCGTGCGGTCCGTGGAGCGAGGCCAGCTCGGCCCGGACGGCGGCATCGTCGATGGCGAGACGGGCCTCGCGGAGGTTGTCGCCGCGGGAGGCGATGCGCCAGCACTCGCGCAATCCCTCCTCGAGGCGCTCGCCGATCTCGGCCAGTCGGTCACGCAGGGGACCTTCGGGTGTACGCCGCACCAGCTGCTGGAACGTCTCGTGGGAGGCCATGGCGTCGCGCACGAAGTGTCGCCAGGGCTCGCGGAGGGTGAAGGGGTCGATCTTCTCGCCCCGCTTGCCGGGGATGGCGACAGCGGCCCGGCCCAGCCACGCCGCCCCGCCCAGACCCACCGCGCCGAGGACGACGGGGAGGCTGAGGGCAGCCGCACCCGCTCCGCCGGCCACGGCACCGGCGCCGGCCAGGCCCAGCCCGAACGGGGAGGCGAGGGCGCGGCCGACCGGCACGCTGAAGATCCGCTCCCGCCAGCTGAGGCCGGTGCGCAGCGTGCCCGGCCGCCGGCGCGGTCCGGTCGGCGCCTGCGGCCCCGGGGGCCCCGGCGGCGACCAGCCCGGCCCGACGGGTGCTGGCGGCGGGGCGGGAGCGGGCGGTGGTGGCGGTGGTGGCGGGGGTGGGGCGGCGACGCCCGGGGGCGGGGCGAACGGCGCCCCCTGCGGGGCCGGCGGGGCCGCGGGCGCGGCCGGCGCCGCCTGCTCCTCGGGCGCCCCGGGGAGGCGGGTGCCGCCGTCGATGTGCTCGAGGAAGGCCCGCAACCCGGCTCGGTAGCCGGTGCCGTGGAAGGCCAGGCGCCACCCGTCGCGCCGGTAGAGGTCGGCCACGATGATGGCCCGCTCGCCCGACAGCTCCGAGCCGGTGAAGTCCCAGCGGGCGGCCTGGCGCCCGTCGACGAGGACGCGGAGCCAGGCCTCGTCGAGGTTGTCGGCCGAGAGGCGGGCATCGCCGATCAGGGCGATCCGCACCGTCTGCACCGACGCCGGCACCCGACCCAGCTGCACGGTGATGGTGGCGGTGTCGCCCTTGGCGCCGGGCCCGATGGCCACGCTCCCCTCGAACGACGCCGGCTGGTGCCGCGAGAGCAGGAAGGCGCGGTCGACGAGGGTGTCGTCGGCCTCGAGACCGGCGACGACCACCTCGAAGCCGGTCGGGCTGGAGCCGAGGCCGAGGTGCAGCTCGTCGGAGACGCCCAGATCCGTGACCGGGACGCGCAGGCCCCGGGCCCAGCTCACCGGACGCCCCCGACGGGTGCGAGCAGGTGGGTCAGACGTTCACGCCGTAGCTCTGGGCCAGCGGGCCCAGGCCACCGGCGAACCCCTGGCCCACGGCCCGGAACTTCCACTCCTCACCGCTCCGGTAGACCTCGCCGAAGACCATGGCGGTCTCGACGGAGGCGTCCTCGGAGAGGTCGTAGCGGGCGATCTCGCTCTGATCGGCGCCGTTGAGGACGCGGATGAAGGCGTTGGCCACCTGGCCGAAGTTCTGCTGGCGGGCGTCGGCCTGGTCGATCGTGACGCCCACGACGATCTTGTCGACGTCGGCGGGCACGCCCACCAGGTTGACCTTCACCTGCTCGTCGTCGCCCTCGCCGGCACCGGTGCGGTTGTCGCCGGTGTGCTCGACCGAGCCGTCGGACGACTTGAGGTTGTTGTAGAAGATGAAGTCGGCGTCCGAGCGGACCTTGCCCTCGGCGTTCACGAGGAAGACGCTGCCGTCCAGGTCGAAGTCCGTGCCGTCCGTGGCCCGGACGTCCCAGCCCAGCCCGACGACGATGTCCGTGAGGCCGGGAGCCTCCTTCGACAGTGAGACGTTGCCGCCCTTGCTCAGCGAAACTGCCATGTTCAGTGCCCTCCGAAGGGGTGCGAACGTAGTGACCGCCCGGCCATCGAGCGGCGCGGGCCGGACCCTACCAGCGGTTCTCCGCACCCGTTCGTCGTCGGTGACCCCACCCCTGGGCTGCCTACACTGCCGGCCGTGTCCGACGCCGACGACGAGGTCGATGTGCCGACGGGCGAGCCCGATGCGGAGATGGTCGAGGAGGCCACCGCCGCCGCCGAGGACGGGGACGACGAACCCGACGAACCGGTGATCGGATCGCACGGGTCCCCGTCCGATCCGATCACGGG
>DASVEC010000587.1:0-8374 GCA_036380755.1 Iamia sp.
GAGGGCGCCCGGGGCTTCGGCGAGGGCAACTTCAAGGCCCTGTTCGAGGCCATCGAGCGCGAGCAGGACAAGCGCGGCAACCTCTAGCCATGCCGAACATGCCACCGCAGTGGGAGCGGGGGACGACGAGCCGTCAGGCCCACGTCGGGCTCCCGCCCGGCACGGTCGAGGAGGAGCACGGGCGCGAGGGCTTCTACGGGCCGGCGTCGCACCTCTACCGGCTGCACGCCCCGACGGGCTGGACCTCGGTCGAGGGCCCGGCCGTCCATCGGGCCTACGACACCGAGTCGCTCGAGGGAGCCGACGACCTGTGGCCGACGCTGATCGTCGGCAACGAGCAGGTGGCCATCGGCGTCCAGAAGCTGGCCCGCGGGCGGGAGGAGTTCCTGCGCGACGCCGACGGCGACCTGTGCTGGTTCGTCCACCACGGCACCGGGACCCTCCGCACCGAGTACGGCCCGCTGGCCTACGCCCCCGGCGACTACCTGGTGGTCCCGCGGGGCACGACGTTCCGGTTCGAGCCGGCGGCCCCCACGCACCTGCTGGCCATCGAGGCCATCGGGTCGCGCTACCAGCTGCCCGACCGGGGGCTTCTCGGCCGGCACGCCCTGTTCGATCCCGCCGTCGTCGAGGTGCCCGAGCCCGAGGCGATCGACGAGGCCGGTGAGTTCGTCGTCGTGGTCAAGCGGGACGGCCACGACACCCGCGTCACCTATCCCTTCCACCCCTGCGACGTCGTGGGCTGGAAGGGCGACCTGGCCCCGATGCGGCTGCCCGTCGAGGCGATCCGCCCCGTCGTGTCGCCGCGCTACCACCTGCCCCCGTCGGCCCACACGACCTGGGTCGCCGACGGGTTCGTGGTGTGTACGTTCGCCCCCCGCCCGATGGAGACCGACCCCGAGGCGCTGCGGCTGCCGTTCTTCCACCGCAACGTCGACTACGACGAGGTGATCTTCTACCACCGGGGCCAGTTCTTCAGCCGGGCCGGCATCGGCGAGGGCTTCGTCACCTTCCACCCGACCGGCCTCCACCACGGCCCCCAGCCCCAGGCCCGCCAGCGCGACGCCGAGGCGGCGGCGGGCAACGGGTCCGAGCCCCGCATGGCCGACGAGGTCGCCGTCATGGTCGACGCCCGCCGCCCGCTCCACCCCGGTCCCGGCGCGGGGGCCATGGAGGTCGACGCCTACGTGGCGTCCTGGGTCGAGGGGTGAGGCTCGCCCGGGCCGAGATCGGCGGGACGGTCACGGCGGCCATCCTCGACGGAGACGGCGCCCTCGTGCCCTTCGCCCGCGAGGGGGTCGAGGTCCCCGTCGGCGGGGCGCAGGACGCGCTCGTCGCCACCGCGATGGCCCGCGCCCTCCCGGCCGCGGTGGCCGACCCGGTCCCCCTCACCGGCGCCGGCCTCCTCGCGCCGGTGGGCCGCCCGCCGTCGGTGCGCGACTTCTACGCCTTCGAGGCCCACGTGGCCACGGCGCGCCGGGGCCGGGGCCAGGAGGTCGACCCCGACTGGTACGAGCTGCCGATCTTCTACTTCTCCAACCCGGCCTCGATCGTGGGTCCGGGCGCCGTCGTCATCGCTCCGCCGGGGTGCGAGCGCCTCGACTACGAGCTCGAGGTCGCCGCGGTCGTCGGGCGGGAGGTGGCCGATCTGGCCGCGGCCGACTGGCTCGACGCCGTCGCCGGGTTCACCGTCCTCAACGACTGGTCGGCGCGCGACCTCCAGGCCCGCGAGATGCGCCAGATGCTGGGCCCGGCCAAGGGCAAGGACTTCGCCACGTCACTGGGGCCGTGGCTCGTCACCCCCGACGAGCTCCCCGGTGTCGAGACCGGCCGCCCCGAGGCCGTGATGGTCGCCCGCGTCGACGGGGTCGAGCGCAGCCGGGGCCAGCTGGCCGACATCCACCACGCCTGGGGGACGCTGCTGGAGCACGCGGCGCGGGGCACCCGTCTCGTCCCCGGCGACGTGGTCGGGTCGGGCACGGTCGGCACCGGCTGCATCCTCGAGCTGGCGCTGACCCACGGGTCCGAGACCGAGCCCTGGCTGGCGCCCGGCCAGATAGTCGAGCTCGAGGTCGAGGGGCTCGGGGTCCTGCGCAACACCATCGGCGGGTAGGTTGGGTCCCGCCGGGGACCGACCGCGACGAGGTAACAGGAGACCAGCGTGAGCGGAGCGGGCACGCCCATCGGCGACATCCAGGTGCAGGTCGTCCACGGCCACCCCCTGGTCGACCGGGCCGCGGAGATCTACACCGAGATGCTGGCCGCCGCCGGCGTGGACAACGCCGGTTCGCTGCCCCCGCCCCAGGGCCGGGCGCCGATGCGCACCAGCTTCCACGTGGCCATCGACTCCAGCGGGACGGCCCTCGGCGTCGTCCACGTCACCCTCGGGAACCTCGAGGACCTGGCCATCGAGCCCCTCGTCGAGCCCGACCAGCGGCTGGCCGCCCCCATCGCCGAGGCCCCTGCCATCGCCGTGCTCCCCGAGCACACCGGTCGGGGGGTGACCGAGCTGCTGTACCGCTCGGTGTACTGCTTCGCCCGGCGCCAGGAGGCCCGCAGCCTGGCCACGCTGGTCGACCCGCTCACGCTGGAGCTGTTCCGCGAGGACTACGGGATCATGTTCCGGGCCCTCGGCCCGGTCACCAGCTACCGGGGCCTCGACCTGGTGGCGGCCGGTGAGGAGCTCCACACGCTCGAGGAGAGCCTGCGCCGCAACCGGCCCGAGTTCCTCGACTTCCTGACCGAGCCGTTCACCCCCGCCGAGCGCATCCGCTTCGGCCTGTAGGCCCCGTCGAGGTGGGGTGGACCGAACCCGCCGAGGGGTGGCCTCACGCTGGGTCGGGCACCATCGGGATCGGATGATGCGGCCATGACCACCGAACCCACCGCCGTGATGACGGCGCCCCCGGCGACCGTCGCCGGCCCCGACCGCCACCCGGCCTGGCGGATCGTCACCGAGCCCATCGCCCTCCGCACGTGGAAGGAGCTGGGCTACCTCGTGCTCAGCTACCTCCTCGGCGGGCTCGGGCTGGTCTACGTCCTCACCGCCGCCTACACCGGCGCCCTCCTGCTCGTCCTCGTGATCGGGCTGCCGCTGATCGGCCTGATCGTCCTGGGCGGCCGGTTGTTCGGACGGGCCCAGCGCGGGCTGGTCCGGACCTTCCTCGACGAGGACATCCCGGCGCCCTCGCCGTTCCGGGGCAAGCAGGGGTTCTTCGCCTTCATCGGGTCGATGCTCACCGACGCGGTCGGGTGGAAGGCGCTCGCCTACCAGCTGCTCAAGGCGCCCTTCGTGGTGATCGGCGGCTACCTCGTGGGCATGTGGATCGCGATCGGTGCGATCTGCGCCACCTACCCGCTGTGGTGGGCGGCCTTCGACCCGGAGAACGTCGATCCCCAGGGCCGGGTGCGCCACTCGGGCGTGCAGCTGGGCGAGTGGTACGCCGACACCTTGCCCCGCGCCCTCCTGCTCAGCGTCGTCGGCGTGGCCGCCCTGGTGGCCGCGCCCTGGCTGGTGCGCCTGGTCGTCACCATCGACCGCCACCTGGCCCGGGCCCTCCTCAGCCGCAGCGCCCGCGACGTGGAGGTGGCCCACCTGGCCGACACCCGCACCCAGGCCGTGGTGGAGGCCGACGAGCGGCTGCGGCGGATCGAGCGCGACCTCCACGACGGGGCCCAGGCCCGCATGGCCGCCATCGCCATGAGCCTGGGCCAGGTGCAGGAGGACCTGGCCGACGAGGAGGCGCCGATCGACCGCGACCGGATCCGGCGCCTGGTCGACGCCGCCCACGCCAACTCCATGACCGCGATCGGCGAGCTGCGCGACCTGGCCCGGGGCATCCACCCGCCCGTGCTCGACGTGGGCCTGGCCGCGGCCCTGGCCGACCTGGCCGCCACCAGCGCGGCCACGGTCGAGCTGCGGCTTCCCCCCGCCGAGCCCCGCTTCGCGGCCGACATCGAGTCGGTCACCTACTTCTGCGCCGCCGAGCTGATGGCCAACGTGGCCCGCCACAGCGGCGCCCGCCGGGCCGTGATCGACCTGGCCGTCGTCGAGGACGACCTCCGACTGCGGATCACCGACGACGGCCACGGCGGGGCGGCCGCCACCCCGGGCTCGGGCCTGGCCGGGTTGGCCGACCGGCTCGCCCCCGTCGACGGGCACCTCGACGTCCGCAGCCCCCTGGGCGGCCCCACCTCCGTCACCGTCGAGATCCCCCTCCGAGGAGGCCACCATGGCTGATCCGTCCGGCTCCTGGCGCGTGGCCGTGGCCGAGGACTCCGGCGTCCTCCGCGAGGGCCTGGTCCAGCTGCTGACCGACCGGGGCCACGTGGTCACCACGGCCGTGGGCGACGGCGACCTCCTGGTGCGCGCCGTCGCCGAGGATCCGCCCGACGTGGCCATCATCGACGTCCGCATGCCGCCGACCCACACCGACGAGGGGCTGCGGGCGGCCCTGGCCATCCGCCGCACGCACCCCGACGTCGGGCTCCTGGTGTTCTCGCAGTACGTCGAGACCCGCTACGCCGCCGACCTCCTCACCGGTGGCGCCACTGGCGTGGGCTACCTGCTCAAGGAGCGGGTCGGGCACGTGCGGGAGTTCCTCGACGCCCTGGGCCGGGTGGCCGAGGGGGGCACCGCGCTCGACCCCGAGGTCGTCACCCGGCTGTTCCGGGCCAGCCGGCGCAGCGAGCCCATCGACTCGCTGACCCCGCGGGAGAGGGAGGTGCTCACCCTCATGGCCGAGGGGCGGTCCAACGCCGCCATCGCCGGCGGGCTGGCCATCTCGCCCCGGGCCGTCGAGAAGCACGTCGCCGGCATCTTCACCAAGCTCGACCTGCCGCCGTCGGGCGACGACCACCGCCGGGTCCTCGCCGTCCTCGCCTACCTCGGATCGTGAAGACGGCGGGCCCGGCCGTGAAGACGTCGTGAAGCCCGTTCCCCGAGGTGCCCGACGGGCGTAGGACGGTGGCCGTGTCCCCCGTGCCCACCACCCCCGAGACCGACGACGAGGTCGGCCTGGTCGTGGGGGGCGGGGTGCTCGCGGCCCTGCTCGTCCCCATGGTGCTGGCCACCGTGCGGGACGAGGTGGGCCAGGCCAACGTCGCTCTCCTGCTGGCCGGCGTGGTCGTCATCGCCGGCGCCGCAGGAGGCCGAAGGGCGGGCATGGCCACCTCGGTGGTGGCCGTGCTCGCCTTCAACTTCTTCCACACGCGGCCGTACCTGAGCTTCACCGTCGACGGCGCCCACGATCTCCTCACCCTCGCCTTGCTGCTCGTCGCCGGCATCGGGGCCAGTGAGATGGCCCACCGGCACCGGCGGGCCCTGACCGAGGAGGACGAGGCCCGCCGGACGGTCGCCCGCGTCGGGCGGCTGGCGTCGGACCTGACCCATCCCGGCGACCAGGACGTCGTCGTGGTGGCGGAGGACCTGGTGCGATCGGAGCTCGGGCCGACGGCCACCGTGCGGGTCGAGATCCCGGTGGGCGCGGTCGTCATCCCACGGGCCCACCGCGACGGGAGCCTCGATCCGGAGCCCGGTAGCCGGGTGCGGCGGGCGGCGGCGCTGCACGACGGGCCGGTGGCGTTCCCCATCGCCTTCGCCGAGCGCACCTTCGGCCGGATCGTGGTCGACGCCCCCGACGGCACCCTGGCCCCCGAGACCGTCGCCACGGTGGCGATCCTGGCCGACCAGGTCGCGCTGGCCGTCTCCCGAGGCGAGCCCAGCTCCCGCTAGGCCGCGGGTTCGGCGGGCGGCAGCGGCGGAAGGCGCTCCTCGTCCAGCACGAAGAGGGTCTGGGCCGAGCGCACCTCGGGGATCTCGTGCAGCCGCACGAGCACGACGTCGCGCAGGGTGTCGATGTCGGGGCAGCGGACCAGCAGCACGGCGTCGTGGGCGCCGCTGGTGAGGCTGAGGTGGACGAGGCCGGGAAGCTCGACCAGGGCGGCACGGGCCTGGGTCCAGCGCTGCTGCTCGACGTCGACGAACACGTAGGCGGCCAGCCCGTTGCCGGCCGCGGCGGGGTCGACCTCGGCCCGGAAGCCGGTGATGACGCCCCGGGACCGCAGGCCGTCGAGGCGGGTGTAGGCCGTCGCCCGCCCGATGCCGGCCCGGCGGGCCAGCTCGTTCACCGGCAGGCGGGCGTCGTCCAGGAGGAGGCCGACGATCCGGCGATCGATGTCGTCGAGGGGTGGGTGTCGTCCGGCCACGTGCCGTCCTCCGGGGGTCGTCCGAGACGGATCGTACTCGTCGAGCGTTGATTCGAGCAGATCGTCTCGTCGGGAGGGGTCCCCGTGGACCACCTCTCCGCCGGGAGCGAGACTCGCGGCCAGGAGGATCTCCGATGCAGACCGACGACCGACTCCTCGAGCTCCCGGCCGACCACCCCGGCGTGAGCGACCTCGCCTACCGCGGGCGGCGTGCCGCCATCGCCGCCGTGGGCGAGACGTACCGGCCCGGCCAGGAGATCCCGGTCGTGGCCTACGCCCCCGAGGAGGACGAGGTCTGGCGCACGGTCTCGGCCGAGCTCGGCGTCCTCCACGAGTCCCTCGCCGTGGCCGCGTACCGCGACGGCGTGGCCGCCCTGGACCTCCCCACCGCTCGGGTGCCACAGCTCGGCCCGGTGTCGGCCCGGCTCACCGAGCTCACCGGCTGGTCGATCACCCCGGTGCCCGGCCTGGTGCCCACCCGGACGTTCTACGGCGCCCTGGCCGAGCGGCGCTTCTGTTCCACCCAGTACATCCGCCACCACTCCGTGCCCTTCTACACGCCCGAGCCCGACGTGGTGCACGAGCTGATCGGCCATGCCAACGCCCTGGCCGATCCCCGCTTCGCCGGCCTCTACGAGCTGGCCGGCCAGGCCGCCCGGCGCTGCGAGACCGACGCCGCCCTGGAGGCCTTCAGCCGGATCTTCTGGTTCAGCCTCGAGTTCGGCGTGGCGTGGGAGGACGGACCGGCGGGACGTGAGCTGAGGGCCTACGGCGCCGGGCTGCTGTCGTCGTTCGGCGAGATCCAGGCCTTCCGCGCCGCCGATGTCCGGCCCTTCGACGTCCGGGCCATGGCCACCCTCGACTACGACATCACCCAGTACCAGCCCGTCCTCTTCGCCGCCGCCTCCTTCGCCCGCGCCCACGAGGTCCTGGCCACCGTGTTCGCCGGCTGGGACGACGAGGCCCACCAGCGCCTCGTGGGGGGTGGGGGTACCCCTTCCTGACCAGGTTTCGAGGTGGAAGGGTGCACACGTGGGAGCGGCGAGCGTCGTCACGCGGGAGCGGAGCTGGTTCGGTGACGCGGATCGACGGAGGCGCTCGCTGCGGCTGACCCCACACCCTCGCCAGGGCATCACCACGCTCAGCCTGTGGGACGACCAGGAGTGCGTGGGCACCATCCGGCTGGCCCACGACGAGGTCCCGGCGCTGATCAGCGCCCTGGCCGAGTCGCTGGCGGCGGCGGCCACCCAGGCCCCGGTGGCCCCGCCGCTGGTGGTCGTGCCGGTCGATGCCACCCAGGGTGACGTGGAGGCGTGGATGCACGCCCGCTCGGTCCCCGGTGAGCCGGTGACCCAGCCGCCTCATCACCCCACCCGCCTCGATGCCCTCGAGGCCGTGATCGAGCGCACCGGCCAGCAGGCCGCCGAGGTCGCCCGCCGCCTCGTCGCCCGCGTCCTCCCACCCCGGTAGCTCGTCCTGACCTAGCGGAAGAGGTCCTCGTTGGGGGGGCGGACGAGCTCGTCGCGGACGCTGGTCCTCGGGCGGAACCACCAGGCGGGGCCGCCCCGGACGACGGCGACGGGGATGCCGTCGGCCTTGCCCATGACCAGCTCGGCCGCGCCGGCCAGCTCGTCGACGAGGGCGACCTCGGTGGCGTGGAGCTCGCGACCGAGCGAGTCGGTCGAGCCCCGCAGGTCGACCAGGGCGGCGATGCCGGCACAGCCGATGGCCACGTCGGTGAGGCCCCGGCGCCAGGCCCGCCCGAAGGTGTCGGACACGACGACTCCCACCGAGGCGCCGGTGCGGGCCCGCAGGCCGTCGCGGATGCGCCGGGCCGAGCGGTCGGAGTCGTCGGGGAGGAGGGCGGCCCACCCGGCCTCGACGTTCGACAGGTCGACGCCGGCGTTGGCGCACACGAAGCCGTGCTTGGTCTCGACGATGGTGAGGTCGCCCCGGCGGCGCAGGACCCGGACCGACTCGGCCTCGACCACGTCACGGTGCGACCGGGGGTCGTCCGGGTCGACCCGGACCATCTTGCCCTCGGCCTTGGACACGACCTTCTGGGTGACGACGACGACGTCTTGATCCAGGAGGGTGTCGCCCTGGGCCGCGACCGCGTCGGCGATCATCCCGGCCAGGTCGGCCGCCCGGGTGACCTCGCCGATGC
>DASVEC010000588.1:0-11014 GCA_036380755.1 Iamia sp.
ACCGGGGCCGGCTCGAGCCCGGGCTCCTCGCCGACGTCAACGTCATCGACCATGCCGGGCTCCGCCTGCGGACCCCACGGGTGGTCCACGACCTGCCGGCCGGCGGTCGCCGCCTGCTCCAGGGCGTCGACGGCTACCTGGCCACGGTGAAGTCGGGCGTCGTCACCCGGCGGGCCGGCGAGCGCACCGGCGCCACACCCGGCCGCCTCGTCCGGGGCGCCCGGTGAGGGCACGGGGGGTCCTGGTCGCCCTGCTGGTCGTGGCCGGGCTGGTCGCCGGGTGCGGCGGCGACGACGGCGACGACACCGTCTCGCAGTCGGGCTCGCCCGACAGCACCGAGGCGGCCGAGGAGAGCACCACCGCCTCCACCGAGGCGGCGGCCGAGCCGCTCAGCATCCTCGTCACCAACGACGACGGGTACTCCGCCGCCGGCATCGACGCCGTGGTCGAGGCGCTCGTGGCCGAGGGCCACGAGGTCGCGGTCGTCGCCCCGCTCGAGCAGCAGAGCGGCACCGGCGGCACCTTCACCGAGGGCGCGGTCGAGTCGCAGGAGGAGCAGACGGCCAGCGGTCACGACGCCATCGCCGTCGCCGGCTTCCCGTCCGACAGCGTGCGGGTCGCCCTCGATGAGCTGGAGATGACCCCGGACCTCGTCGTCTCGGGCATCAACGAGGGCCAGAACGTCGGGACCCTGGTCGACGTCTCGGGCACGATCGGCGCCGCCCGCGCCGCGGTGGCCCGGGGCATCCCCGCCCTGGCGATGAGCGCGTCGGTGGCCGAGTTCGAGCGGGGCTACGAGGCCGGAGCCGAGCTCCTGGTCGCCTGGGTCGAGGAGCACATCGAGGCCCTCCTCGCCGGCGACGCCCCGGTCGAGGTCACCAGCATCAACATCCCGAGCTGCGCCGAGGGCGAGCCCGAGGAGCTGGTCGAGGTCCCGGTGGCCACCGAGGGCGACCCGCTCGCCGAGCCCGACTGCGCCTCGGATCTCACCGACCCGGCCGACGACGTCGAGGCCCTCACCCACGGCTTCCCGACCCTGACCGTCGTCCCCGCCGAGCCCGCCACCCCCCCTCAGCCTGGCTGAGGCTCTCACCCCGCGAGGTTTGAGCGATTCACCCTGCCCGGCAGGGCGAAACGCTCAAAGCATGGCGAGGATGTCGTCGGCGAAGCGGTGGAGGCCGTCGAGCTTGCCCTGGAGGTCGAGGTCGAAGCCGCCGTAGAAGGCCCACGGCATGGTGAGGACGTCGGTGACGCCGACGTCGGCGGCCCGGCGGTAGTCGTCCAGGCCGACGGCGTCGTCGAGCGACGCGATCATCGAGAAGTCGACGTCGGTGCGCCCGAGGCGCTCGCGCTCGTCCTCGATCTGCTGGCGGAAGGCGGCCGCCTGCTCGGTGGAGACGAGGTCGCTGATCCAGCCGTCGTGGCGGGCGGCCCGGCGCAGGGCGGCGTCGGACATCCCGCCCACGTAGATCGGCACCGGGCTCGGTGGGGTGGGCGTCATCTCGAGACGGGGCACGTCGTAGAACTCGCCGTGGTGCTCGGTCCAGCCCTCGGACCACAGCTCGGCCAGCAGGTCCAGCATCTCGTCGGCCCGCTTGCCCCGGCGCCGGAACGGCTCGCCGAGGAGGTCGAACTCCTCCTCGCACCAGCCCATGCCCACGCCCAGGCCGACGCGTCCGCCGGTGAGCGCCGAGGCGGTGGCGACCATCTTGGCCACCGTGAACGGGTCACGCATCGGGAGGACGTAGACGTTGGTGAAGAACCGCAGCCGCTCGGTCACCGCCCCCATGGCGCCGATCGTCACCCACGGGTCGACCCACGGCGTGAACGGCTCCCAGCGCCGCTTCCCGTCCTCGGTGTAGGGGTACTCGGTGGTGAGCTCGGCCAGGTTCACCACGTGGTCGGCGACGGTCATGGCGTGGTAGCCGCGCTCGTCGGCGGCCCGGGCGATCGCCGTCAGCTCCGACGGATCGATGTAGGCGGTGGCGATCGAGAAGCGAGGAGGCCCACCCTCAGGCATGGGTGCCGCCGTCGATGCGGATGATCTCGCCGCTGATGTGGGCGCCGTCGTCGGAGGCCAGCATGGCCACCACCGCCGCCACCGCGGCCGGGTCGCCGGGCCCGATGGGCGACATGATCCGGGGGAGGAGGTCGAAGTCGGCGTCGGCCGGGAAGTCGAGCCCCGTGGTCATGCCGGTGCGGACGCTGCCGGGGGCGACGGCGTTCACCCGCACGCCCCGCTTCGAGTACTCGACGGCGAGGGTGTGGGTCAGCGCCGCCACGCCGCCCTTGGACGCGGCGTAGGCGGCCATCCACGGGTGGCCGAACTCGGCCGACGTCGACGCCGAGTTGACGATCACGCCGCCACCGTCGAGCAGGTGGGGGAGGGCGGCCCGGCACACGAGGAAGGTGGAGGTGAGGTTGACCCGGATCACCTGGTCCCACAGGTCGAGGCTGTGCTCGGTGGAGTGGGCGGCGCGGAGGATCCCGGCGATGTTGGCCACGACGTCGAGCCCGCCGCCGGTCTCGACCGCCAGGGCCACGGCCCCGGCGACGGCGTCCTCGTCGGACACGTCGGCCACGTGGGGGGTGATCGACCCGGTGGCCTCGGCCGGCAGGGCGGCAGCCGTGTGCTTCAGCCCCTCGGCGTTGACGTCGACGGCCAGGACCGTCGCCCCCTCGGCGGCCAGCCGCAGGGCGGTGGCGGCGCCGATGCCCGAGGCCGCTCCGGTGACGAGGGCGCTCTTGCCGGCCAGGCGCGGTCCGGGCAGCGGGGTGGTGAGGGGCGGGAGCTCGGCCATGCCCCGCAGACTAGAACACGTTCTCGTTTTCGGCTCGCGTCGCGCTGCCGTCGCTCTGGGCTAGGCCTCGTCCTGACCGCAGGTGCCGTCGGAGCGGTTGGGGTCGTCGGTCGTGACGACCTCGCCGTCCCGGTCCCGCACGGCGCAGTCGAAGCCGAGGACGAGACCGCCCCGGTCGCCACGATCGCCCACCACGTCGTAGTAGGTGTAGGGGGCCTCGTCCATGTCGCAGTGGTCGCGTCCGGGGTCGCCCTGGTCCTGGAGCGACGCCCAGTGGCCGTCGACCTCCCGGGCGGCGAGACCCAGCGTGCAGAACCGGGGCTCGCCCTGGTCGTTCGCCCACACGCCGAAGCCCGCCACGCCGACGATGGCCAGCACCAGCACGGCGACGACGTTCGGCCTCCTCACCCCGGGATCGTCGGCACGAGGGACCCGATCGTGAGCGGGGCCGGGGCTAGGGGACGGTCGTCGGGGCGACGGTGGTGCTCGGCGCCGTCGTGGTCGTCGTCGACGTGGTCGGCCCCGAATCCTGCCCGCAGGTCGCGGGGTCGTACGTGGCCACCTTGGTGCACGGGTCGTCCGACCGACCCTCGAAGCTGACGCCGGCGTAGAGGGTGGTCCCGACGAAGGCGACGAAGGCGATGAGCATGACGAGGGCTGCCTTCCACATGCACCCTTCGTCGGCGCCCCGACGACAACTATGAGTGGTTGACAACCAACTCTGTGTGGTCGATGCCTGTGCGCGAGGCAGCGGCTGGCTAGCCTCGACCCCGGCGCTCGCCCGCAGGTGGGCGTCGTGCAGGGCTGTCATGGGTGAGCCAGCTGGTTCCGGCCCGGCGTCAGAACGACCACCACACTCGTCGGCGCGCCCTGCGCACCGACGCTCCTGCATCCCTGGAGGACGCACCCATGCCCCTCGCCCCTGACGACTTCAAGGTCGCCGACCTCTCCCTCGCCGGCTTCGGCCGCAAGGAGATCCAGCTGGCCGAGCACGAGATGTCCGGCCTGATGTCCACCCGCGCCGAGTTCGCCGACGAGCAGCCCCTGAAGGGCGCCCGCATCATGGGCTCGCTGCACATGACGATCCAGACCGCCGTCCTCATCGAGACGCTGGTCGCCCTGGGCGCCGACGTCCGCTGGGTCAGCTGCAACATCTTCTCCACCCAGGACCACGCCGCCGCGGCGACGGTCGTCGGCCCCGACGGCACCACCGACGCCCCCCGCGGCGTCCCCGTCTACGCCTGGAAGGGCGAGACGCTGGAGGAGTACTGGTGGTGCACCGACCAGGCCCTGCGCTGGCCCGACGGTGGTGGCCCCAACATGATCCTGGACGACGGCGGCGACGCCACCATGCTCGTGCTCAAGGGCAAGGAGTACGAGGCCGCCGGGGCCGTGCCCGAGCCCACCGAGGACGACTCCGAGGAGTGGACGGTCGTCCTCGGCCTGCTCAAGGAGAGCGTGGCCAAGGAGCCGAACCGCTGGACCGAGGTCGCTGCCGGCGTCAAGGGCGTCACCGAGGAGACCACCACCGGCGTCCACCGCCTCTACCAGATGTTCGAGAAGGGCGAGCTGGCCTTCCCGGCCATCAACGTCAACGACTCGGTCACCAAGTCGAAGTTCGACAACCTCTACGGCTGCCGCCACAGCCTGATCGACGGCCTCAACCGGGCCACCGACGTGATGATCGGCGGCAAGGTCGCCTTCGTGGCCGGCTACGGCGACGTGGGCAAGGGCTGCGCCCAGAGCCTCCGGGGCCAGGGCGCACGCGTGATCGTGGCCGAGGTCGACCCGATCTGCGCCCTCCAGGCCGCCATGGAGGGCTTCCAGGTGGCCCGGCTCGAGGACGTCCTCGACACCGCCGACATCTTCATCACGACCACCGGCAACAAGGGCATCATCTCGGCCGAGCACATGGCCCGGATGAAGCACCAGGCCATCGTGGCCAACATCGGCCACTTCGACAATGAGATCGACATGGCCGGCCTGGCCCGCATGAGCGACGTCCAGCGCACCACGATCAAGCCGCAGGTCGACGAGTTCACGTTCCCCGACGGCCACGCCGTGATCGTCCTGGCCGAGGGCCGGCTCATGAACCTGGGCTGCGCCACCGGCCACCCCAGCTTCGTGATGAGCAACTCGTTCACCAACCAGACGATCGCCCAGATCGAGCTGTACACGAAGACCGACGAGTACCCGATCGGCGTCTACACGCTGCCCAAGGTCCTCGACGAGAAGGTGGCCCGGCTGCACCTCGACGCCCTCGGCGTCCGGCTGACCGAGCTCACCCAGGACCAGGCCGACTACATCGGCGTCCCGGTGAACGGCCCCTTCAAGCCCGACCACTACCGCTACTGATCGAGATGCCCGGCCGCCCCGACGGGGCGGCCGGGCTACGGTCCGAGGGTGAACGACAACCTCTTCGGCGGGGGCCTCAGCCTCGGTCTGCTCATCGGCGCCCTCGTGGTCGGCCTGGTCGAGATGGGGTTCAGCATCTTCGCTGCCATCGACGCCGGCAAGCGGCCGGACTGGGCGTTCCGGCAGGCCGGCACCGACAAGAACCTGTGGGTGGGCCTCCCGGCCGGCGCCGCCGCCCTCACCCTGATCTGCTGCGGCTGCGGCGGCTTCTTCGGGGCCATCGCCGGCCTCGCTCTCGCCGTCCCCGCCGGGATCTGGTTCTTCGGCTTCCGGGCCAAGGTCGAGGCCGAGGAGCGCCAGGGCCCGCGCCCGGGCAGCTACGGCCCGCCTCCGGGCTACGGCCCTCCTCCGGGCTACGGCCCGCCCCCGGGCTACGGGCCTCCTCCGGGGTACGGGCCCCCGCCCGGCCAGGGCCCGCCTCCGGGCTACGGGCCCCCGCCCGGCTACGGCCCGCCGCCGGGGTACGGCCCGCCCCCGGGCCCGCCGCCGGGGTACGGCCAGCCCGGCTTCGGCGACCCTCCGCCCCCCGGCACCCCGCCCCCCAGCCCCTTCCCGCCGCCGCCCGACGGCGGCCCGGACCTGGGCAAGCACTGATCCCGTCCCGACCCTTAGGACGTCCTCCGACCCCGCCCACCGCCCTAGCGGTGTCGGCTGCGCCGACGCCGTACCCTCGTCGAGATGCACCATCGCTTCCTGGGCCGCAGCGGCCTCAGGGTCTCCGCCGTCAGCTACGGCAACTGGATCACCCACGGCTCGCAGGTCGAGGACGACGCCGCCATCGCGTGCGTCCACGCCGCCCTCGACCTCGGCGTCACGACCTTCGACACGGCCGACGTCTACGCCGGCACCCGGGCCGAGGCCGTCCTGGGCCGGGCGCTCGAGGGCCAGCGTCGCGAGGGTCTGGAGATCGCCACCAAGGTGTACTGGCCCACCGGGTCCGGGCCCAACGACCGGGGCCTCTCGCGCAAGCACATCATGGAGTCGATCGACGGCTCGCTGCGCCGTCTCTCGACCGACCACGTCGACCTCTACCAGGCCCACCGCTTCGATCACCAGACGCCGCTGGAGGAGACCATGGTCGCCTTCGCCGACGTCGTGCGGGCGGGCAAGGCCCACTACATCGGCGTGTCGGAGTGGACCGCCGACCAGATCCGTCGGGGCGCCAGCCTGGCCCGCGAGCTGCGGGTCCCCTTCGTCTCGAGCCAGCCGCAGTACTCGATGCTGTGGCGGGTGATCGAGCGTGACGTGATCCCGGCGTGCGAGGACGAGGGCCTGTCGCAGATCGTCTGGTCGCCGATGGCCCAGGGCCTCCTCACCGGCAAGTACCTGCCGGGCGAGCCGCCGCCGGAGGGCAGCCGGGCCACCGACGAGGCCGGCGGCAAGGACATGATCGGGCGCTGGGTCAGCGACGACGACCTGCTCGAGCGGGTCCAGCAGCTCAAGCCCCTGGCCGAGCAGGCCGGCATCGAGATGGCGCAGATGGCCGTGGCCTGGGTGCTCCGGAACCCCAACGTGGCCTCGGCCATCGTCGGCGCCTCCCGTCCCGAGCAGCTCGACGCCACCGTCGCCGCCGCCGACATCACCCTCGACGACGACCTGGTCGCCGCCATCGACGAGGTCCTGGGCGACAAGGTCGAGCGCAGCAGCCGCCTCACCACGAGCCCCCGCACCCGCCCGTAGGATCACCCCCCTCCCGAACTCGGTGGGGTAGACGCCCGGTTTCGGGCGCTTACCCCACCGAGTTCGCTCGGGGGACTCGCTGTCACAGGGGTGGAGCACGATGGCGGGATGCTGCTCGCCGCTCGCTGCGCCTCGTGCGACCGTCCGGGGGCGTCGCCGTGCCGGATCTGCCACGCCGGCCTCCGCCCGCCGGCGCCCGAGCCCGCCCCGCCGGGGCTGGACGGCCTGGTCACGCTGCTGCGCTACGAGGGCCCGGCCCGGCCGCTCGTGGCCCGGATCAAGTACCGCAACCACCGCCAGGGCGCGCGCTGGCTGGCCGACGGGCTGGCGCGGCGGGTGCGGGCCGCGGGCGCGACCGTCGACGTGGTGACGTGGGCGCCCACCACCGACCAGCACCGTCGGGCCCGCGGCTTCGACCACGCCGAGCTGCTCGCCCGTCACGTGGCAGCCGCCCTCGACGTGCCCTGCCGGGCCCTCCTGCGGCGCCGCCCCGGGCCGGCCCAGACGGGACGACCGGCCGGGGCCCGGCGCGCCGCCGGGCCCTGCTTCACCGCCGTGGCGGGGGCCGTCGGGCCCGGGACGCGGGTCCTCGTCGTCGACGACGTGGTCACCACCGGTGCCACCCTCCGTGCTGCTGTCACCTCCATACGTGCGGGCGGGGGAGAGGCGACGCCTGCCGCCCTGGCCCGGACGCCTGCGCCCCGTCTCCGCTCCGCGACCGCGGGGATCACGTCTACAGTCGAGCCACCCGAGCAACGAGGAGCACCTGGATGGACGTGATCGTCAGCGCCCAGCACATGGAGATCCCCGAGAAGCTCCGGCTCTCGGCGGAGGAGAAGATCGGCAAGCTGGGCCGGTTCGTCGAGGGCATGGATCGGGCCGAGGTGCACTTCACCACGCACCGCAACCCGCGCATCGCCGAACCCGAGCTGTGCGAGGTCACGCTGGAGGGCCACGGCCACCACGTCCGGGCCAAGGTCGCCGCCATCGACGGCTACGTCGCCATCGACAAGGCGGTGGCCAAGCTCGAGCAGCAGCTCCAGAAGCTCAAGACCAAGCTGCTGCGCCAGAAGAAGGGTGCGAGCAAGCGTCCGGCGGTCGTCCCGAGCGGCGCCCTGCTGAGCGAGACGGCCCTGCTCGACACCCCCGTCGTCGACGGTGCGCCGGCGGCGAGCCCCGTCCCCAAGATCGTCAAGGTCAAGCGGTTCGCGCCGATGGGCATGACGGCCGACGAGGCGGCCCAGCGGATGGACCTGCTGGGCCACGGCTTCTTCTTCTTCACCAACCTCGACACCAACCGGGCCGCGGTGGTCTACCGGCGAGAGGACGGAGACATCGGCCTCATCGACGAGGATGGCTGAGGCCGACGACGAACTGGGTGAGGGCGGGATCCCCACCGGGTGACGGGAGCGTACGGGTGAACCAGGTAGCAGGGGGCCAGCAGATCAGGGTGCTCGTCTGCGACGACCACGCCGTCTTCCGGCGCGGCCTGTCGCTCGTGCTCGAGCCCGAGGACGACATCGAGGTCGTGGCCGAGGCCAGCAACGGCGACGAGGCCGTCGACCTGGCCCGGGAGACGGCTCCCGACGTGGTGCTGCTCGACGTCCGCATGCCCGGGGTCGGGGGCATCGAGGCCGCCCGCCGCCTCGCCCTCGAGGTCCCATCGGCCCGGGTCGTGATGCTGACGGTCAGCGACACCGAGAGCGACCTCTACGACGCCATCAAGGCCGGGGCCGTCGGCTACCTGCTCAAGGAGGCCTCGATCGAGGAGGTGGCCGACGCCGTCCGGGCCGTCGCCGCCGGCCAGAGCCTCGTCACCCCGTCGATGGCCACCAAGCTGCTCAACGAGTTCACCGCCCTCGCCAACCGGGTCGACGGCGGCCGGGTCGCCCCCGCCGGGCCCCGCCTCACCGGGCGGGAGGTCGAGGTCCTGGGCTTCATCGCCCGAGGTCGCAGCAACCGGGAGATCGCCGAGGAGCTCTTCATCTCCGAGAACACGGTGAAGAACCACGTGCGGAACATCCTGGAGAAGCTCCAGCTGCACTCCCGCACCGAGGCCGCCCTCTACGCCGTCCGCGAGCAGATCATCGACCTGGGCACCTAACCCGCCGCTGCCAACGGGTGGCAAGGTAGCGCTCGGTAGAGTGGTCGCCTCATGGGTGTCCTCGACAAACTTCTCCGCGCCGGCGAAGGGCGCAAGCTCCGCGCCCTGGCCAGCCTCGCTCCCGACATCACCGCCTACGAGCCGGAGATGCAGAAGCTCACCGACGAGCAGCTCCAGCACAAGACGGTGGAGTTCCGGGAGCAGCTCGACCAGGGTGCCGATCTCGACGACCTGCTGATCGAGGCCTTCGCCGTGGTCCGCGAGGCCGCCAGCCGCTCGCTCGGGCAGCGCCACTACGACGTCCAGATGATGGGCGGTGCCGCCCTCCACTTCGGCTGGGTGGCGGAGATGAAGACGGGTGAGGGCAAGACCCTCGTCTCGACGCTCCCCCTCTACCTGAACGCCCTCACCGGCAACGGCGTCCACCTGATCACGGTGAACGACTACCTGGCCAGCTTCCACTCCGAGTGGATGGGCCGGCTCCATCGCTTCATGGGCCTGAGCGTGGGGCTCATCGTCCCGGGGCGGGTCGACTCGGCCCACAAGCGGGCCCAGTACGCGTGCGACATCACCTACGGCACCAACAACGAGTTCGGCTTCGACTACCTCCGCGACAACATGGCCATGTCGCAGGCGGCCAAGACCCAGCGGAAGCCCAACTTCGCCATCGTCGACGAGGTCGACTCGATCCTCATCGACGAGGCCCGGACCCCGCTGATCATCTCGGGGCGCCTGGCCGACGCGGCCAAGCTCTACCACCGCTTCGCCTCCATCGTCCGGGGCCTCCAGCGCGAGGAGGACTACGAGGTCGACGAGGAGAAGCGCATCGTCGCCCCCACTGAGTCCGGGGTCGAGAAGGTCGAGGCCGCCCTCGGCGTCGAGAACCTCTACGACGCCGTCTCGCAGAACCTCGTCCACCAGTTCCAGGCCGCCCTGAAGGCCAAGGAGCTGTTCAAGCGGGACAAGGACTACGTCATCCAGGGCGGCGAGGTGAAGATCGTCGACGAGTTCACCGGGCGCATCCTCGACGGCCGGCGCTGGTCCGAGGGCCTGCACCAGGCGGTCGAGGCCAAGGAGGGGGTGCGGATCAAGGAGGAGAACCAGACCCTCGCCACCATCACGCTCCAGAACTACTTCCGCCTCTACGACAAGCTCGCCGGCATGACCGGCACCGCCCTCACCGAGGCGAGCGAGCTGGGTGCCACCTACGACCTCCAGGTCGTGCCCATCCCCACCAACAAGGACCTCCGGCGGCGCGACGAGGCCGACCTCATCTACAAGACCGAGGACGGCAAGTTCGACGCCGTGGTCGAGGACCTCGTCGAGCGCTACGAGACCGGCCAGCCCGTGCTGGTCGGCACCATCTCGGTCGAGAAGTCCGAGAAGCTCTCCCGGCTGCTCGACAAGCGGGGCGTGCCCCACGAGGTGCTCAACGCCAAGCAGCACTTCCGCGAGGCCGAGATCGTCACCCAGGCCGGCCGGCTCCACTCGATCACGGTGGCCACGAACATGGCCGGACGGGGCGTCGACATCCTCCTCGGGGGCAACCCCGAGGGCCTGGCCGAGCAGCAGGTCAAGGCCGAGGAGCTCGATCACGAGGACGGTGCCGAGGGCACCGCCCGCTACCAGGAGCTCATCGAGCAGTACAAGGTCGAGACCAAGGCCGAGGGCGAGAAGGTGCGCGAGCTGGGCGGCCTCTACGTGCTCGGCACCGAGCGCCACGACTCCCGGCGCATCGACAACCAGCTCCGGGGCCGGTCGGGCCGCCAGGGCGACCCCGGCGAGAGCCGGTTCTACCTGTCGCTCGAGGACGACCTCATGCGGCTGTTCGCCACCGGTGCCATGAACTGGGTGATGTCGAAGGCCCTGCCCGACGACGTGCCCATCGAGGCCAAGATGGTCACCAAGGCCATCGAGCGGGCCCAGAACACGGTCGAGCAGCGGAACGCCGAGATCCGCAAGAACGTGCTCAAGTACGACGAGGTCATGAACGAGCAGCGCAAGGTCATCTACG
>DASVEC010000589.1:0-18989 GCA_036380755.1 Iamia sp.
CGGGGCCCATCTGGATGAGCAGGTGGTGCCCGTCGGTGCTGCCCTGGAGCCAGCAGGTCCCGCCGGCGCCGCCCTGGAAGGACATGGTCCGGATGGCGGTGCCGTCGTCGAGCGGCGCATCGAGGATCTCGACGGGCGCCATCCCCTCGGTCTCGCCGGCCTCGGCGAAGAGCGCCTCCATGGCCGCGTCGGCGTCATCGACGGCGAGGACCGACGTGGCGTCGTAGCCGCCGTCCGTCCCGGCCAGCCTCGCCCCCTCGGGCAGGTGGAAGACGGCCCGCGTCGCGGCGAAGCACCCGCTCTCGCCGCCGAACGGCTCGCCGACCGCCGGGTCCTCGGCGGCCGGGCGCTCGGGCAGCAGGTCGACGGCCTCGGCCGGCACCGGATCGGGACCGGTGGGCGGGAGGGTGTCGGGGGGCTGCCGCGTCGTCGGCGTCGGGTCGTCGTCCTCGCACCCGGCGGCGGCGCAGCTGCCGTCCGGCACCACGGCCTCCGGCGCCTCCGGCGCTGGGTCCTCCGTCCCGTACGGCTCGCCGCGCGAGCCGATGGCGAACGGCCGGGCGCCGAACCCCCGGGTCACCAGGATCGTGCCGGGGTGGTCGTCGCCCCAGTCGAGCCGCATGGTCACCTCCACGTCGCCGTCGCTCGCGGTGGCCTCGCACGCGAGGGCGACGATCTCCTCGGCCGGTGGTGCCGGTCCCGCGACGGCCACCAGCCGCCCGGGCCCGCTGGCCTCGTCGACCGCCGGGAGCTGCCAGGAGCACGAGTCCGCCGAGCCCGGCATCGCCGGTCCCGTCTCCCGGACGTCGGCGGCGAGGGCGTCGAAGACGGCGAACGGGTCGACCTCGCCCTCGTCGATGGGGAGCAGGGCGATCCACCCGTCCGGCGTCGCGGGCGCCGCTCCGGCGACGCCCGGGGTCCCGGGATCCGGGAAGACGGTCCCCGCCAGGCCTGCGCCCTCGGGGACGACGAGCCCGTCGGCCAGCTCGGTGCCGGCGGGGAGGCGGGCGCCAGCAGCGGTCGGCTCGTCGGTCCCGTCGCCGGTCTCGGCCGGCTCGGTGGTCGGGTCGTCGCCGGTGGCCCCGTCGACCTCCTCGGGCTCGTCGTCGCGGCACGCTCCGACCAGCGCGAGCGTCGCCACCAGCAGCACCGCCCCGATCCTGCGCGCCCGCACCGTCATGCCGCCTCCTCGCTGCGGGAACGGTAGGCGGCGGCGCCGTCGATCGGGGGTCGGTCGGCCGTGCTTGCCCGCCGAACGAGAACGTGTTCTAGTCTCCGCCCGTGGCCCCAGAGACGGAACCCGCGGATGTCCTCTCGGCACCGCTGATCATCGAGTACCCGTTCACGCGCACGACCGGGCCGGTCGTCGGCGCCTTCCTCACCGGCCTGCGCGAGCAGGTCCTGGTGGGCTCGAAGGCCGCGGACGGCCGGGTGATCGTGCCGCCGGCCGAGTTCGATCCGGTGACCGGGGAGGACCTCACCGAGCTGGTCGAGGTCGGTCCCGGCGGCACCGTGCAGACGGCGGCGTGGGTGACCTCGCCCCACGACAAGCACCCGCTGGACGAGCCCTTCGCCTGGGCCCTGATCACCCTCGACGGAGCCGACACGCCGATGCTCCACGCCGTGGCGGCCCGCGGCCCCGATGCGGTGGGGCCGGGCACCCGCGTCGTGCCCCGCTGGGCCGACGAGCGCGAGGGCCACATCACCGACATCGCCTGCTTCGAGATCGAGGGGTCCGCCTGATGCCACCCGAGGTCGACCTGCCCGACTCGCTGAAGGACGTCGAGGCGGTCAAGAGCGTCCGCACCCCGGCCCAGCTCGACTACACGTTCACCGCCGGCGACGCCACCACCCGCTTCCTCCGGGGCATCACCGAGAAGAAGATCATCGGCCAGAAGGCCAACGCCGAGAGCCGGGTCTACGTGCCGCCGCGGGGAGCCGATCCCGAGCTGGGCCAGGCCACGCCGATCGAGGTCGAGGTGGCCCAGGTCGGCACGGTCACCTCGTTCTGCGTGGTGAACCTGCAGTTCTACGGATCGGTGATGGAGATCCCCTACGTGAGCGCCCTGATCCTGCTCGACGGGGCCGACCTCTCGATCATGCACCTCATCCAGGAGGTGCCGGCCGACGAGGTCCACATCGGCATGCGGGTCGAGGCGGTCTGGCGCGACGACGCCGACATCGAGCCCACCCTCGAGTCGATCAAGTGGTTCCGCCCCAACGGCGAGCCCGACGACACCTCGGTGCGCATCCCCGGCGAGGACCACGGCACCGGCCTGGGCTCGTGGGTCGGGGGCGTGGCCCCCACCGAAGCGCTCGTCCGCAACCCCCGCACCGGCCTCGGAGGTGAGAAGTGAGGGACGTCGCCGTCATCAGCTTCGCCCAGACGCCCGCCCGGCGGAGGGTGGCGGAGCTCAACGAGGTCGAGATGCTCATGCCCGCGGTGCACACCGCGCTGGGCCAGGTCGACATGACCATCGACGACATCGGGTTCACCTGCTCGGGCTCCACCGACTACCTGGCCGGTGTGGGCTTCAGCTTCGTGTCGACGCTCGACTCGGTCGGCCCGTGGCCCCCGATCCAGGAGAGCCACGTCGAGATGGACGGGGCCTTCGCCCTCTACGAGGCCTGGGTGAAGCTCCAGCTCGGGGAGCTCGACACCGCCCTCGTCTACTGCTACTCGAAGTCCTCGCCCGGCGACCTGCCCATGGTGCTCACCCGCCAGCTCGACCCCATCCTCACCGGCCCGCTGTGGCCGGACTCGGTCAGCCTCGCCGCCCTCCAGGCCCGGGCCTGGCTCGATGCGAAGAAGGGCACCGAGGAGGACATGGCCGAGGTCGCCGCCCGCTCCCGCAAGGCGGCGCTCGACAACCCCAACGCCCAGCTGGCGTGGGACCGCCCCGCCGCCGACGTGCTCGACGAGCCGTACCACGTCGCCCCGCTGCGCCAGAGCGACTGCCCGCCGATCACCGACGGCGCCGCCGCCATCGTCCTGGCGGCCGGCGACGTGGCCCGCGACAAGGTCGAGCGGCCGGCCTGGATCCGGGGCATCGACCACCGGATCGAGCCCATCCACCTCGGTCTGCGCGACCTCACGGTCAGCGAGTCGACCCGCATCGCCGCCGAGAAGGCCGGGGTCGCCGACGGGCCGGTCGACGTGGCCGAGCTCCACGCCCCCTTCACGCACCAGGAGCTGATCCTGCGGGAGGCCATCGGCCTGGGCGACGAGGTCGACGTCAACCTGTCGGGCGGGGCGCTCGCCGCCAACGTGATGATGGCCGCCGGTCTCATCCGCATCGGCGAGGTCGCCGACCGGATCGCTCTCGGCGAGGCCGACCGGGGGGTGGCCCACGCCACCAGCGGGCCCTGCCTGCAGCAGAACCTCGTCACCGTGCTGGAAGGAGACGCCTGATGGGCAAGGACAGGGTCGCCGTCGTCGGCATCGGCCAGACCAAGCACCAGGCCACGCGAGGCGACGTCTCCATGGCCGGGCTCGTCCGGGAGGCCGCCCAGCGGGCCCTCGACGACGCCCAGATGACGTGGACGGACGTCGACGCCGTCGTGATCGGCAAGGCGCCCGACTTCTTCGAGGGTGTGATGATGCCGGAGCTGTTCCTGGCCGACGCCCTCGGCGCCACCGGCAAGCCGTTGTTCCGGGTCCACACCGCCGGCTCGGTGGGCGGGTCGACCGCCATCGTCGCCAGCCAGCTGATCCAGGCCGGCATCCACGAGCGGGTCCTCACCGTCGCCTTCGAGAAGCAGTCCGAGAGCGAGGCCATGTGGGCCCTCTCGCTGCCGATCCCGTTCACCCCGCCGCTCCACGCCGGGGCCGGTGGCTACTTCGCCCCCCACGTGCGCAGCTACATCCGGCGCTCGGGCTCGCCCGACCACATCGGGATGCTGGTGGCCCTGAAGGACCGCCAGAACGGGCTCAAGAACCCCTACGCCCACCTCCACGAGCCCGACATCACCTTCGACTCGATCAAGGAGTCGATGATGCTGTGGGACCCGATCCGCTACGCCGAGACGTGCCCGTCGAGCGACGGGGCCTGCGCCCTCGTGCTGGGCTCGGAGAAGGTGGCCGAGGCGGCTCTTGCGGAGGGCCGTCAGCCGGCGTGGATCAAGGGTACGGCCATGCGGTCCGAGCCGACGCTGTCGGCCGAGCGCGACACCGTCCTGCCCCTGGGCGGCGCCCTCACCGCCGCCGACGTGTACAAGCAGGCGGGCATCACCAACCCCCGCAAGGACGTCGACTGCGTCGAGATGTACGTGCCGTTCAGCTGGTTCGAGCCCATGTGGCTCGAGAACCTCGGCTTCGCCGAGCCCGGCGACGGCTGGAAGATGACCGAGGAGGGCGCCACCGCCCTCGACGGCGACCTGCCGGTCAACATGTCCGGCGGCGTGCTCTGCACCAACCCCATCGGTGCGTCGGGCATGCTCCGCTTCGCCGAGGCCGCCATGCAGGTGCGCGGCACCGCCGGCGACCACCAGGTCGACGGGGCCCGCACCGCCGTGGGTCACGCCTACGGCGGCGGCTCGCAGTTCTTCGCCATGTGGGTCGTCGGCGCCGACAAGCCGTAGGAGGCTGCACACCATGGGACGTCTCGACGGGAAGATCGCCATCATCACCGGCGCGGCGCGCGGGCAGGGCGAGGCCGAGGCCCGCCTGTTCGCAGCCGAGGGGGCGCGCGTGGTCGTGGCCGACGTGCTGGCCGACGAGGCCGGCGCCGTGGCCGAGTCGATCGGCGACGCCGCCCGGTCGGTCACGCTCGACGTCACCGACGAGGACGCCTGGAAGCGGGTCGTGGCCGAGACCGAGGAGGCCTGGGGCCCGATCACCACGCTGGTCAACAACGCCGGCATCCTCGACTTCAACGCCATCGACAAGTACGACGCCGACCGCTTCCGCACCGTGCTCGACGTCAACGTCATGGGCTGCTTCCTCGGCATCAAGTCCGTCGTGCCCTCGATGCGAAAGAGCGGCAACGGCTCGATCGTCAACATCTCGTCCAACGGCGGGATGGAGGGTCTGCCCTTCCTGTCCGCCTACTCGACCAGCAAGTGGGCCATCCGGGGGCTCTCGCGATCGGCCGCGATCGAGCTGGGCCGGCGGGGCATCCGGGTCAACACCGTCCACCCCGGCGGCATCGACACGCCCATGACCCGCTTCGGTGGCGACATCAGCAACGAGGACGCCGCCTTCTACCAGAACCTCCCGATCAAGCGGGTCGGCACCGTCGACGACGTCGCTCCGGTGGTCCTGTTCCTCTGTTCGGACGAGGCCGGCTACGTCACCGGCGCCGAGTACGTGGTCGACGGCGGCCATCTCGCCGGCGACGCGTCCGTGCTCACCCTGGCCACCGGCGGCTGACCAGCAAGACTGTCGGGGTGACGGGGGCGGAGACCGACCAACACCGGCGAGCCCGCATCGTCTTGATCGGGGGGACGGCGCTGCTGGCCCTGCTGCGGGGGTGGGCGGCACTGCGGGCCGACGGGATGACGTCGCTGCCCGACGAGATCGGCTTCCTGGGCGATGCCTGGCTGGTCGGCCGGGGCCAGCCCGCCCCGCCGATGGCCTTCTCGCCGCTGTACCCGGGCACCTACCCGCTGATCCTGGCGCCGGTCGCCGCCGTGGTCGACGACATCGACGCCCAGCTGACCATCGCCCGGCTGGTGAACGTGGCCCTCCTCGCCGCCCTGGTGCCGGCCGTCTGGGCCCTGCTGGGCCGCTGGGGCCGGCTGGCCCCGATGCCCCGGGCCGTCGTCGCCCTCGCCGCCTCGGCCCTCCCCGGCCTCTCCGTCGCCGCCCTCCGGGCCTGGCCCGACGTGTTCCTGGCCCTCGGGTGGGTGCTGGCGCTCCTCGCCCTGTCGGCGCTGGCCCGCCCCGGCCCGCTGCCGCGCCGCGTGTGGTTCGGCCCCCTGGTCGGGATCCTGGCCGCCGCCCACGCCCGGTTCACGCCCGTGCTGGTGCTGGCCGCCCTGGTGCTCGTCCTGCGGCTGGTCGCCCCGCCGCGCGACGAGCGGACCACCGGCCGACAGGCCGACGTCCTCAACCTGGCCGGCCTGGTCGTCGCCACCGTCCTGGGCCGGGTGGTCGACGGGATCGTCGAGGCCCGCTGGAGCCGGGTCGCCCCCAGCGCCGCCGAGCGGCTCCGCGACGAGCCCGGGCGGGTGTTCGGCGACCTGGCCCCCTCGCTCGTCGGGCAGACCTGGTTCGCCGTCGTCGCGACCTGCGGCACCGCCGCCATCGGGGCCGTGGTGGCCGTGCGCCTCGCCGCCCCCGCGGCCCGCCGGGGCCGTGCCCTCTGGTGCGAGCCGGTGCCCCTCCTGGCGTCCGTCGCCCTGCTCGGCGCCGTCGGCGTCCAGCTCGCCACCGCCGTCCAGATCCGGGGCGGCGAGGTCCTCGGCACCACCGCCTTCGACCTGCTGGCCAACGGCCGCTACCAGGACGTCGTCCTGGTCCCCCTGGTCGCGCTCGGCCTGGGGTCCCTCGTCCGCCGCTCGCCGGGCCCGATCGGCCTCGAGGTCGGCGTGGCCCTGGCCGCCCTGGCCACCGCGGTGATGGTCTACTCCCGGCTCGACGATCCCGCCTTCGTCGTCGACCCCGCCTTCGTGGCCGCGTGGAACGACGACGACGTCATCCGGTACGGGGTGTTCGTGCCCACGGTCGCCGTGCTGGTCGTGCTGGCCGCGACGGTGCTCCTGCGGCGCACCCTCCGCGTCGGCCTGGTGCCGCTCCTGGTCCTGACCGTCTTCGTCGGCGTCGGCTTCGACCGGTCGGAGCGGCTGGTCGACGCCAGCTCCGAGACCGACGCCATGGCCCCCGACGTGTCCGACGTCCGCGAGGTCCTCGACGGCGAGCGGGTCGCGTTCGCCTACGAGAACCGGACGCTCTGGGCCACGATCCTGATCGGGTGGGCGCTGGCCGAGGAGGGCGTCGAGGCCTATCCGAGCGGCGAGACGCCGCCCGAGCGCTTCGTCATCGCCCCGGTCGGTGACGACGGCCAGCCCGACGTGGCCGGGCTGGAGGGGGCGGAGAGGCGGGCCGACATCCCGCCGTCGGGAGCCGTCGGCTACCCCCTGGCCCTCTGGGAGCTGCCGGAGAGCTGACGGGAACCACCGCGACCTCCGAGGGGTCTCGTGCGTGTGTGACGACGAAGGACGGGGTGCATGGTCGAGTTCGCCGAGTTCGTCGAGACCGAGAGCCGGGGCCTGGTCGCGGCCGTCTACGCCATCGTCGGTGACCGGCATCGAGCCGAGGAGATCGTGCAGGACGCCTTCGAGCGGTGCTTCCGGCGCTGGCGTCGGGTCTCCCGGCTCGACCGCCCGGGGGCCTGGGCCCGGCGGGTGGCGATCAACGCCGCCATCTCGTCGGCCCGGCGCTCGTCGAGCGAGCACCGGGCCGTCCGGCGGCTCGGCGCCCTGACCGACCGGGACGGTGCCGTCACCGTCGACCCCCTGGTCTCGCTGGAGGACGAAGGGGTGTGGGCCGCGGTCCGGGCCCTCCCGAGCGACCAGGCCGCGGCCATCGCGCTGCGCTATGGCGCCGACCTCGGCATCGACGAGATCGCGGCGACGCTCCAGCTCACCGTCCCGGCGGTGAAGTCGCTGCTCCACCGGGGCCGGGCCGCCCTCCGGAGCGCACCGGCCCTCCAGTCGTACGCGGAACGAGAGCAGAGCGCACCATGAACGACCGACCCGACCCGACGCCCCCCACCGAGGACGACGACGCCGTCCTCGCCGCCGCCGGTGCCCGCCTGCGCCAGCGGGTGGGCCCGATCCCGCTGTCGAGCATCGAGCGGGCGGCCCAGCGCCGGCGCCTGCGCCGGCTGGGGGGAGTGGCGGCCGCCGCCGTGCTCGTCGCCCTGCTCGGCGGGGTGATGATCGGGGTCCAGGCCGCCCACGACGACGGCGACGGTCGGCCGGGCTCGCCGTCCGGGTCGACCGACGACGAGGTCGACCGGCTGGTCGCCTCGCTCGACGACCAGCCCGTCGACCCGACCGACGTGCAGCTGGTCAGCTCGGTGTCGACCTTCGCCGACTGCGACGCCCTGATCGGCGATCTCCGCCGGGTCGCCGCCGAGCACGTGGGCAGCCGCGGCTTCGGTGGCTTCGGCGGCCTGGGCCCGCAGGTCGGCGAGGTCGCGTCCCGCACCTCGGTGGAGCTCCTGAGGCAGGGCGACGAGTTCTCGGCGGCCGACGGGGACGGCGGTGGGGGGGGCGAGACGCTCGGCACCAACGTGCAGGTCACCGGGGTGGACGAGCTCGACCACGTCAAGGCCGAGGGCGATCTCGTCTACGACGTCGACGGCAAGGGGAACCTCCGCATCACCGACGCCGGTGCCCTCGAGGTGCTCTCGACCCTCGACGTCACGCCGGGCCGGCCGCCCGGCGAGGACGGGTCCAGCTCCGACGTGAGCGACCTGCTCGTCGCCGACGGGACGGTCGTCGTCTTCGGGTCCGAGGTCGAGGTGTCGGCGCCGGTCGAGGGCGATCCCTCGGCCACCCAGGCGGCGGTCGGCTACATGACGGTGACCTTCGTCGATGCCACCGACCCGGCCCGTCCCACGATCACCGACCGGGTCCGGATCGAGGGCGGGCTGGTGGCGGCCCGGCTCGTCGACGGTGAGATCCGGCTGGTGACCACCTCGAACATGGCCGACCTGGGGTTCGTCATGCCGACCACGCCGGCCTCGGTGCCGACGGCCCTCGACCAGAACCGCCGGGTCGCGGCGGCGTCGACCGCCGGCGACTGGATCCCCGACTGGCAGCGGGACGGCGACGATCCCGAGCCCCTGGTGCCGTGCGAGCGGGTCCACGTGCCCGACACCTTCTCGGGGGTGGCCATGACCTCGATGGTCACCTTCCCGATCGGCACCGGCCGGTTCGACCCGACCGGGACGTCGATGCTCGCCCCCGGGGCGACGCTCTACGCCGGCCTCGATCGGGTGGCCATCAGCTCCGAGGTGTGGGTCGACCCGATCGATCGCGACCGGCTCGAGTTCGACGACTGGCAGACGGCGATCCACGAGTTCAGCTTCACCGACGACGCCGCGCCCTCCTACGACGGCTCGGGCATCGTCGACGGCTCGACCGTCGGCCAGTTCGCCTTCGGCGAGATCGGCGAGTCCCTGGCGGTGGTGACCACCGAGGGCACGCCGTGGCAGCAGGAACCCGACGCGGTCGTCGACCTCACCGTGCTGACGCCCGACGGCGAGGGCGCGCTCGACGTGGCCGCGCCGGTCGAGGATCTGGCCGACGGATCGGGCGCCGTCACCGCGGTGCGCTTCGTCGAGGGGCGGGTGCTGGTGTCCACCGGCCTCTTCGGCCGGGTCGTCTCGGTCATCGACGTCACCGATCCGGCCGCGCCCCGCCGGGCCGGCTCGGTCACCGTCCCCGGTGACGTCGGCTACTTCCACCCCCTGCCGGACGGCCGGGCCCTCGTCGTCGGCACGCGGACCGACGAGGTCGGCGAGGGCGACGATCGCCAGACCCGGAGCTGGGTGGTCGCCCAGCTCCTGGACGTGAGCGATGCTGATGCGCCGGCCATCGTCAGCACCTGGGAGCGGCCGTGGTCGGCCGACAGCGTCGGGTCGGACCACCACGCCTTCACCTACTGGCCCGACCGCGCCCTGGCCATGTGGGGCCTGCAGGACACCCAGTGGAACCTCGACGAGCCGGCGCCCAACCATGCCGTGGTGCTCGGCGTCGACGGCGCCGTGACCGAGGTGGCCGTGCCCGAGGCCAGCAAGCCGGACGAGGTGGCCCCGCCGTGCCCGGTCGTCGAGGTCACCGAGGCCGAGGCCCGGCAGATGCTCGGTCCCGACGGCATCGCCCTCCGCTGTGACGACCCCGACCGGCGGGTGGTCGAGTGGCCCCGGTACCAGTGCTCCCGCGTCGACGATCAGACCATCGCCCGCTTCGCACCCGGCGAGGAGGACGACGCCGCCTTTTTCGCCTGCTCGCCCGCCCCGCAGCCGTCGGTCGCCCGGGTGCTGGTGGTGTCGGGGACGCCGATGCTCCTGACCGACCAGACGCTGGAGAGGCTGGACCCGGCGACGTTCGCCTCGACCGCCGTCCTCTACCACCCCACCGCCTGGGCGTCGGAGGGGTTCTAGTCAGGTCTTGGCGCCGTGGCGGGCCGAGGCGGTGGCCTTGGCCGGCGTCTCGTCCATCTTGTGGGGCCAGTAGGGGGGCGGGAAGACGTCGGGGTCGACGGCCGTCTCCGGCTCCACCTCGGCGTAGAACTGCTGGTACCACTTGCGGAACGTCATGAACGGGCCGTCGGTGTCGGCCAGCGCCGGGCGGGTGATGTGGGCCTTGTGCTCCCACACCGGCATGTCCTCCTTGAACTGCCGGTCGACCTCGCGCACGAAGGCCTGGGCCACGTTCGAGTTGGTCTCGGCGTCGCCGATCGACCGGGTGTAGAAGTCGAACCGGGTGATGCAGCTGCCGGCGTCGATCGGCGTGGTGGAGCTGACGGCGAGGGTGTCGATGATCCCGGCGAAGCGGACGATCGAGTAGCCGGGGCCGTAGCCCAGCGACTCGATCTTGCCCTCGACCACACCGCGGGGCGTGGGGAACTTCTGCAGCGACTTCATCTCGGCCACCGGGCCCTCGGTGACGTAGGACGTGATCTCGGGGACCTCGGCCACGTTGTGCACGTAGCGGAAGTGGGCCGAGTCGACGGCGTTCTCACCCAGCTCCTGGGCGTGGGCGAGCACGGTGTGCTCGGTGCGGATGGGCCCGAACCACTCGTCGCCCTCGAGCTCGGGCAGCGGCGGGATGTCCCACAGCGGGCCGACGTCGGGATCGGGGTGGAACCACACCAGCGACTTCCCGTTGACCTCGACGGTCGGGTAGGTGCGGATCCGGGCCCGCTTGTTGGTGCGGGTGGAGTAGGGGATGGCGACGTTGGTGCCCTCGCCGTCGAACTCCCAGCCGTGGAACGGGCACTGGAGCCGGCAGCCGTCGACGGTGCCGCCATGGCCCAGGTGGGCGCCGAGGTGGGGGCAGAAGGCGTCCATGACGTGCAGCTGCTCCTCCTCGTCGCGCCAGGCCACCAGGTGGCGGTCGAAGGAGAACAGGGCCTTGCTCGTCCCGGAGGTGATGTCCTCGGGGTACGCGACCTGGAACCAGCCGAGCGGGATCGGGAACGGGTACCGACTCATGGGATCAGGTGGCTCCGAGGGGTCAAACGAGAACGTGTTCTAGTCTAGGCCCATGACCGATGACCTCAAGCTCGGACTCGTCCTCGGGTACTGGTTCGCCCAGCCGCCGACCGGTGTGGCCGAGCAGATCGCGGCCGCCGAGGAGCTGGGCTTCGACTCGGTCTGGTCCGCCGAGGCCTACGGCTCGGACTGCTTCACACCGCTGGCGTGGTACGGCGCGGCGACGTCGCGGGTGCAGCTCGGGACGGCCGTCTGCCAGATGGCGGCCCGCACGCCGGTGGCCACGGCCATGAGCGCCCTCACGCTCGACCACCTCACCGAGGGCCGGTTCATCCTCGGGCTCGGCGCCTCGGGTCCGCAGGTCGTCGAGGGCTGGTACGGCCAGCCCTACCCCCGGCCGCTGGAGCGGACGCGGGAGTACATCTCGATCGTGCGCTCGGTGCTGGCCCGGGAGGAGCCGGTCTCGTTCGAGGGCCGGCACTACCAGCTGCCCCGCACCGGTTCCGACACCACCGGGCTGGGCAAGCCGCTCAAGTCGATCACCCACCCGCGGCGGGCCGACCTGCCGATCTACCTCGGCGCCGAGGGGCCCAAGAACGTGGCCCTGGCGGCCGAGATCGCCGACGGCTGGCTGCCGATGTTCATGTCGCCCGGCCTCGATCCCCTCTACCGCACGTCGCTCGAGGAGGGCTGGGGCCGGCCCGGGGCCCGCCGCTCGGCCGCCGACTTCGAGGTCGCCAACCTGGTCCAGATCGTCATCGACGACGACGTCGAGAAGGCGGCCGACCAGGTCCGCATGTCGCTCGGCTTCTACATCGGCGGCATGGGCGCCCGCGAGGTCAACTTCCATGCCGACCTGTTCAGCCGCATGGGCTACGCCGACGACGTCGACCGCATCCAGGAGCTGTTCCTCTCCGGCCGGAAGGACGAGGCCATCTCGTCGGTGCCGCTGGCCCTGGTCGAGGATGTCGCCCTCGTCGGCCCCGCCGACAAGATCCGCGAGGACCTCGACCGCTGGCGCCAGACCTGCATCACCACGCTGCTGGTCGCCGGCCCGCCCACCCAGATGAAGCTGGTCGCCGACCTCGTCCGGGGCTGATCCTCAGCGGAAGTAGCCCACCACGTCGAGGACGAGGTTGGTCTGGAGGCTGGCGTCGACCTTGACGCGGGCCTGGCCGTCGACGGCGCTGATGGCGGTGGCCGTGAAGCGACCGGCGCTGCCGCCCCAGACCATGGTGTTGGCCGACGGCTTGGCCTTGTCGGCGGCCCAGGCCGTGAGGTTGCCGTTGGCGTTGGCCGCGTTGACGAGCAGGATCGTCAGCAGGACGCCGGTGGCCCCGGCGGGCACCCCCGAGCCGTTGTGCTTCAAGTCGATCGTCCGGGGATTGCCGGCGGCGAGCGGCGTCTTGGGCCCCTGCGGCGGCTGGGTGCCCGGCCGGGAGTCGTAGGCCCGCCTGGGCGTCTCCAGCAGGTGGAGCGCACCCGCCGTGCCCATCCCCGTGACCTTCCGCCACGTCCCCGGCGTCCCGGGTGCGATGCACGCCCACAGGGCGTTGGTGGTGCCCTCAACGTGGACCCACCGGAGCTGGCCCTCAAGGGCCGGGGCCGTGGCGTCGGGCGGGGCGGGCTGGAGGTCGGGGGTGAGGTAGACGTGGGTGTGGCCACTGGCTTGGATGGCCGTGCCGCCGACTTGGCCCGGGCCGCTGGGCGGGGCGTACCCCTGGACGTTGAGCGCGCCGAGGCCGGGGACGGCGGCGCCGCTCGAGATCGAGGCCCCGGCGCCCTCGACCGAGGTGGCCCGAAGGGCGGTGCCCTCAGTGGCGACACCCATGAGCGCGGTGGCGTCGGCATCCCCCAACCCGAGGACCCCGACGTGGAAGTTCTGCTGGTTGGCGTGGCCCAGCAGGGCGGGGGAGAAGTCGAGAGTGCTGAGCCCGTTGTCGACGACGCCGAGCCCGTAGGCCGCACCCGTGCCGGTAACGGCCAGGCCGGTCGAGTTCGTGCTGAGGTTGGTGTTGGTGCCGAGGACGAGCTCGTCGCCGTTGGCCGCGGCGGCGGGGCGAGCCGGGCCTGCCACCGCGGCCGCCGCTCCGGCCGCCGCGCCGGCTAGGCCGAGCAGGGCCCGGCGTCGGCCCACCGCCTCGGCGGGGACGGGCGCCGACCGACCGGGTGCGTCTCGGCGCTCCAGGGCCTCGACCCGCGCCACCAGGGCGTCGAGCTGGGCTCGGGAGACGACGACGAGGTCGTCGGTGGCGGATGGGGACGGATCGTGGTCGGACCGCACGCGACCTCCGTTGGGTGGCTGAGGTGGTGACAGGCTACGCCACGACGTCGGAGCTCAGCGGAAGTAGCCCACCACGTCGAGGACGAGGTTGGTCTGGAGGCTGGCGTCGACCTTGACCCGGGCGAGCGAGTCGACGCTGGTGACGGCGAGGGTGGTGAAGCGCCCGGCGTCGCCCCCCCAGACGAGGGTGTTGGCCGTCGGCTTGGGCTGGTCGTTGGCCCAGATGGTGAAGTTGCCGGCCCCGGAAGTGGCGTTGACGAGGAGCACGGTGACGAGCGCCCCGGTGGCGCCGGCGGGCACGCCGCTCGCGGCCGCCTTGAGGTCGAGCGTGCGGGCCACGTTGCCGGCCGGGAGCGGGGTCTTGGGCCCCACCGCGGTGGGGACGCCGCCCGGTCGTGAGTCGTACACCCGCCGGGGCGCCGGGAAGATGTGCAGGGCGCCGGCGGTGTCGTGGCCGGCGAGCTTGCGCCACGTCCCCGGGACGCCGTCCTCGACGCAGGCCCACAGGGTCCCGTCGATGAACGTCTCCTCGTCCTGCCCGGCCTGCATGTAGAGCGTGCCCGTGCTGCCCTCGGTGGTGAAGGTGGTCGGGGGCGGGGTCTCGGGGGTGAGCCGGACCTGGCCCACGGCTCCCGCGGCCGACACGCCGATCCCGAAGCCGGCGGCGAGGAGGGCGGGCACGTCGGTCGAGCCCGAGGTGAAGAAGCCGGCCATGCCGTTCTCGCTGTGGCCTCGGACGGCGGTGATGCCCTCGCCCTCGGCGAGCGCCCACACGGAGGTGTCGAACTGGGCGCCGGCGGCGTGGGCGAGGACGGCAGCGCCGTCCGGCGGGTCGGAGATGCTGCCGTCGATCACGCCCAGGCCGCAGGTGGTGGGACCGCCGGTGACGGTCACGCTCGTCGGCGAGGTCGAGAAGTTGGGCACCCCCAGGGTCAGCGGGTCGCCGTCGTCGGCGGCCGCCGGGGACGACGAGGCCAGGGCGGCGACGGTGCCGGCCGCGGCGGCGCCGGCCAGACCGGCGAGGGCCCGGCGCCGCCCGACCCGGACCGGCGCGCCGTCCTCGCTCGGAGCTGCGGCCGCGGGTCGGGCCCGCTCGGTCTCGAGCTGATCGATCCGGGCCTGCAGGGCCTGGACCTCCCGACGGAGGAGGGCGACGGGGTCCTCGGCGGCAGGATCGGGATGGTTCACGAGGTCTCCTAGCGGTAGTAGCCGACGACGTCGAGGACGACGTGGGTGGTGTGGCTGGCGTCGATCTTGACCCGGGCCTGGGTGTCGACGGCGCTGACCGCCGACGTGGTGAACCGGGTGGCGGAGCCGCCCCAGACCATGGTGTTGGACTGGGGCTTGGGCTTGTCGTTGGCCCAGACGGTCAGGTTGCCGTTGGCGGTGGCCGCGCCGACGAGGAGGATCGTGAGCAGCACGCCGGTGGCGCCGGCCGGGACACCGGACGCGTTGTGCTTGAGGTCGATGGTGCGGGCGACGCCACCGGCCAGCGCCGTCTTGGGTCCCTGCGACGGAGTGGTCCCGGGCCGGGAGTCGTACACCCGGATCGGCACCGGCAGCAGGTGGAACGACCCGGCGGTGCTGGCGTGGGCCAGCCGTCGCCACGTCCCCGGTGTCCCGGCGCCGACGCAGGCCCACAAGCCGTCGTCGGTCCATCGGAGCTGGCCGACGAGCCCGGCGATGGTCGAGGTGGGGGGAGCGGCGCCGACGGGGTTCATCAGGAGGTGGGTCAGGGCCATGAGACGCAGCCCGGTGCCGGCGGTCGAGACGTTCTCGACCTGGGCGCTCGGGGCGGTGGCGCTGAAGTTCGAGGCGCGGAGGGCGGTCCCGTTCCCCGAGCTGGCGAGGACGCCGAGGCCGCTCTCGGAGCTGCCGTACACGCCGGTGCCGTTGACGGTGCTGCTTCCGAGCACTCCCGTGCTCGCGCCCTCGCCCAGGCCGTGGACGCCGCTGGAGAAGTTCTGGCCCTTGGCGTGGCCCAGCACGCCGGCGTTCCCGTCGTAGGAGGTCAGGCCGTTGTCGGTGACACCGAGGCCGTAGCTCGCCCCGGTGCCCGTCACGGTCAGCCCGGTGGACAGCGTGCCGCCGTTCGCGGCGCTCCCGATGATGATGGCATTGCCGTCGGCGGCCGCGGCCGGGGAGCCCGAGGCCAGGACGGCGGCCGCCCCGGCACCAGCCGCACCGGCCAGACCGGCCAGCGCTCGCCGTCGCCCGATCGGTGCGTCCGGCAGAGGGGGCGCTGCGGGCGGGGGCGGCCCGGCCGCCGTGGGTGGCGTCAGCCCGGCCACCTGGGCCTCCAGCCGCTCGACCCGGTCGAGCAGGGCGTCGAGCCGGTCGCGGCGGACGACGACGGTGTCGGCGTCCCGATCCTCGGGCGGTGGATGGGGGTCAGCCCGCACGGCGTCCTCCATGGGGTCGGGGGTGGCCGGAGGCTACGACCACTCGCCGCGCCGCGCCGTGCTCCGCTCCGACTACCGCCGGGCCGAGCGCCAGGAGGCGAGGGGGACGAACACGGCCAGGAGGGCGGCGCACCACAGCAGTGACAGCACGACCCAGTGGGTGGTCGTGTGGTCGATGCCGACGGCCGCCGGGCCGCCGTGCATCAGCGCCCGCACGGCGTTGGTCATGGCCGTGATGGGCTGGTGCTCGGCGAAGCCCTGCATCCACCCCGGCATCGACTCGACGGGCACGTAGGCGCTCGACACGAAGCTGAGCGGGAACACCATCATCGACATGCCCTGGGCCGCCTGGGCGCTGCCGGCGAAGAGTCCGAGGGCGATGAAGAGCCACCCGAAGGCGATGCCGAAGCAGACGATGAGGACGTAGGCCAGGACGACGTCCAGAGCCTCGCCCCCGGTGCGGAAGCCGACGGCGTACCCGAGGGCGGCGGTGATCCCGGTGCTCCACGTCAAGAGGCCGGCATCGGCAACCGACCGGCCGGCCACGATGGCGAGACGGGGGATGGGCAGCGAGCGCAGGCGGTCGTGGACACCGGTCTCGGTGTCCTCGGCGACGCCCGCGGCGGCGCTGCCCCCGGTGAAGAGGATCCCCGACACGAGGAAGCCGGGGACCAGGAAGTCGACGTAGTCGAGCCCGCCCGTGCCGATCGCCCCGCCGAACACGTAGCGGAAGATGAGCAGGAACATGGCGCCCTGCACGGTGCTCACGACGAGCAGCTGCGGGGTCCGGGCGAACTGGCGGATGGTGCGGCCGGCCACCGTGAGGGTGGCGGTGACGAGACCTGAGCCGGGCGCGGCGGCGACCGTCGGGCCGGTCGTGGTGTGGGTCGTGGCGGTCATGACGCCACCGCCTCGGCCGGGTGGCCGGTCAGGGCGAGGAAGACCTCGTCGAGCGTCGGCCGGCGGAGCCCGATGTCGTCGACGGCGATGCCGGCGTGGGCGAGGGCGAGCACCGCGTCGGTCAGGTCGTCGGCGCCCCGGCGGGCCGCGACGGCGGCCCGGTGGCCGTCGTCGTCGGCCCGGGCCTCGTCCCCGCCGAGACGACCGAGGAGGTCGAGCACGCGGGGCAGGTCGGCGGGGTCGTGGGGCCGGACCTCGACCACGTCGGCGCCGGCCCGGCGCTTGAGCTCGTCGGGCGTGCCGCTGGCGACGACCCGCCCGTGGTCGAGGATGACGATGTCCCGGGCGAGCTGGTCGGCCTCCTCCAGGTACTGGGTGGTGAGGAGGACGTCGGTGCCGGACGCGACCAGGTCGCGGATCGCGGTCCACAGCTCGTTGCGGCTGCGCGGGTCGAGACCGGTGGTCGGCTCGTCGAGCAGGAGCAGACGGGGCCGCCCCACCAGGCTGGCGCCGAGGTCGAGCCGGCGGCGCATCCCGCCCGAGTAGGTCCGGACCAGCCGCGAGCCGGCGTCGGCCAGGTCGAGCTGCTCGAGCACGGCGTCGGCGCGGCGGGTGGCCTCCCGGCGGTCGAGGCCGAACAGGCGGCCGACCATGTGGAGGTTCTCCCGACCGGTCATGGCCGGCTCGACCGAGGCCGACTGGCCGGCGAGCCCGATGGTCCGGCGGACCACGGCCGGCTGGGCCAGGGCGTCGATCCCGGTCACGTGCAGGGTGCCCTCGTCCGGGCGGGACAGGGTGGCGACGTGGCGGACGAAGGTGGTCTTGCCGGCTCCGTTGGGGCCGAGCAGGGCGATGACCCGGCCCGGCTCGGCCACCACGTCGAGGTGGTCGAGGGCGGTGAGGTCGCCGAAGCGGGTGGTGAGGCCGTGGGCCTCGATGAGCGGTTGCATGGATCTCCCGTTCTGGGGGACGAGCGATCCGGTCCGACCTACCATCGGTTCTGCAACGGGCCGAGGTGGTGCCGGTCGACGACCGGGATCGCTTGGGTGCGTGAGGTGGAGCGGACCGCGTTGCCGCGCGGTCCGCTCCGCTGGGGCTCCGGTCAGGTGTCCGAGGGGCGCCTCCGGGGCCGTCGGGCCTCCGCCTTGGCGGCTGCCTTCACGTCCTTGGCCGCGGCCTTCGTCCGCTTGGCCTGGGCCCGCAGCTCCTCGGCCTCGGCGACGACGCGCGCCCCGGCCTCGGCCAGGGTCCGGCGGCGCGAGGCGGCGGCGTCGGACCACGGGGCCCGCACGCCGAAGCGCGAGGTGCCCTCGTCCTCGTCGACGTGGTCGCCCTCGGGGTCGAACACGGTGGAGTCGGGACCGAACCAGCTGCGCCACTCCTCGATGCCGTCGAGCGTGCCCTCGGCGACCTCGCGGGCGAGGGCCGCGGTGTGGTCGCGCTCGGCGCCGAGCATGGCGATGGCGTACTCGGCCTCGAGCACGAAGAGCCGGGGGAGCCCCATCTCGGCGGTGGCGGCGAGCGACGCCCGCTTCTGGGTCAGGATCACGTCGAGCTCGAGGACCCGGTGCTCGAGCAGCTCGGCGGCCAGATCGGGCGGTAGGGCCGGGAGCAGCGAGAGGGCGGCCTCGAACTGCGGGTACTCCTTGGCCGGCGTCGAGACCAGCTCGGACATCCAGTCGACCAGCTCGCGGATGCCCCGCTCGGTGATGCCGTAGACGGTGCGCTCGGGGCGCTTGCCCTCGCGGACGGTCTCGCGCGCCTGGACCAGCCGCTGGCGCTCGAGACCGTCGACCACGCCGTAGAGCGAGCCGTAGTTGAGCCGGATGCTCTCGTGCTTCTGGCGGTGGCGCAGGGTCTGGGCCACCTCGTAGGGGTGCATCGGGCGCTCGTAGAGACAGGCCAGCACGGCCAGGGCCAGGGGGTTCGAGCGACGCCGGCGTTGCACCCGGCCATGAATACTCTGAACCGAGTAATCGGTCAAGGGTGCTGACCGCCGACCTCTCGTTCTCGGCACGGTTTCGGACCGCTGCGGTACGAAATCGTGCCGAGTTCGGTGGGGTCCGTACGATCCGGGCATGTCCGACACGCTCCAGCCGGTCACGATCGGGCGGAAGCCCGGCCCGGCCGCCACCACGCGGCCCGTCCTCAGCGCGGAGGAGGCCCGTCGGGTCATCCGGGCCGCCGAGGGTGCCCTGCTCGACGAGCGGCGGATGCTCACCGACGACGAGC
>DASVEC010000590.1:0-5668 GCA_036380755.1 Iamia sp.
GGGCCCGCTGGCGCTCGCGCTCGTCGGCGTCGGCCAGGTGCTCCTGGTGGAAGCGGACGCTGGTGCCCGAGGCGGCCTGCTGGACGACGACCTGCACGGTGGTGGGCCGGCCGGCGCGCCCGTCGGGCTGCCACGTGAGGCGGACCCGGTCGAGTGGCCGGAGGCTGCGCAACTCGCCCTCGGCGCCGTCGTCGGTGCGGTAGGGGGCGCCGACCTCGTCGGGGAGGACGGCGCCGGGGCCCAGCCAGCGGGCCAGCCCAGGCTCGTCGACGACGACGTCCCACGTCTCCTCGAGGCTGGTGGGGAAGGTGCGGGAGACGCCGATCTCCCAGCCGGCGTCCCGGGTCAGTCCGGTGGGGCTCATGCCCCCATCCTCCCCCCTGATGCGGTCAGGAACCGTCCGCATCAGCCGGGCAGCATGATCAGAGGGAGCTGGCCTCGACGAGGTCCATCGACCACAGGGGCATGGTGCGGGTGACCGGGTCGTAGGAGCGCAACCAGGTCGGCAGGAACGCGGGGTCGGCCATGGCGCTGGGGTGGTGGCCGGCGAGGGCGGCTCCGGCCATCGCCGGTCCCAGCTCGAACCAGAAGCCGATCGACCAGCCCAGCATCCGGAGGTGGGCGATCGGGTTGAGGATCCGCCGTGAGGCGGCCAGCCCGACCAGCGTCCCGAGCATCGTGAACCAGGCCGTCATCAGCATCGCCGCGACCATGCCGACGGCGAACGAGAAGCGCCCCCCGCCCCGGGCCCGCTGGACGTCGAAGGCCACGCTCTTGTGCTCGACCTCCTCGGCCAGGTGCCAGAGGAAGAGCGTCGTGGCGGTGCGGTCGGCGCCCCGGAAGAGGTAGGACGAGCGCTTGTCGACCCACCGGGCGACCATGAAGGCCACCGTCTCGAAGCCGGCGGCGTAGGCCAGCCCGAAGCGGTTCGAGCGCCGGCCCAGCCAGCGGTAGGTGGTGGCCATCCAGCGGTCGACCCGGCGCAGCGACGGCCGGCGGGCCAGGAGGATGCGGTTGAAGCGGGCGTGGGCGCCGTGGTGGGCCGTCTCCTGGGCCACCCAGGTCTCGGCCTCGGCCCGCAGCGGGCCGTCGAGGTCGTCCAGCGCCGTCTTGACCGAGCGCACGACGTAGGGCTCGGCGTGGGGCATCAGCATCGACACGGCGTTGGCCACGCAGGCCAGCTCGGGCTGCTGCGGCGACCAGTCCGGATCCAGGTCCTCGGGCCACTCGAAGCGAACGCGGCGCACCAGAGGCGCGGGAGCGTCGACCTGGGCCAGGGCCATGCCGGGACCATCGGCCGTCGACCGACCCCCCTGAGGCGAACTGGCGATCAGATTCCCCGAAGGGCGGGGGATTCTGATCGCCAGTTCGCTAGTGGGAGGCGGCTCGGGCCCGCTCGGCCAGCACCTCGGCGGTGTGGCGGTCGGCGGGGAGGAAGGCCTCGATCGCCAGCTCGTCGAGGGTGACGTCGACCGGTGTGCCGAAGGTGGCCACGGTGGCGATGAAGGCCAGCTCGCCGTCGTCGGTGGCCAGGCGCAAGGTGATGGCCGGCAGCGGTTCGAGCTCGGGCACCGGCGTGTAGGCGCCCTGGGCCGCGACCAGGTCCTTGAGCTCGGCGGCCAGGTCGGTCAGCTCCTGGCGGCCGGTGACCATGGCCTCCCGCTCCAGCCGGCCGATGGTGTGGTCGGCCCACTCGCCCAGGTTGACGATGCGGGAGCCGAGCCCGTCGGGGTGGAAGGTCAGGCGCAGGACGTTCACCGGTGGCTCCAGCAGCGCCGGGTCGACGTCCTCGAGGAACAGCGTGGCGGCGGTGTTGGCCATCACCAGCTCCCAGCGCCGGTCGGCGACCACGGCCGGGTAGGGCTCGTGGCCGGCGAGCACCAGCTCCAGTGCCTCGCGCACCGCCGCCATCTCGGGCGAGGCCAGGTCGCTCTCCCGGAAGGCGGGGGCGAAGCCGGCGGCCAGGAGCATGCCGTTGCGGTCGCGGAGCGGGACGTCGAGCTGCTCGGCCAGGTGGAGCACCATCTCGCGGCTCGGCTTGGCCCGCCCCGTCTCGACGAAGCTGAGGTGACGGGGCGACACGCCGGCCTGGTGGGCCAGGTCCATCTGACTGATGCGGCGGCGGCCCCGCCAGGTGCGGAGGAGGACCCCGAGGGGCGGTGGGCGGTCGTCCATGCCGGGGACCGTACCGACGCCCGGGAAGCACGACCATGACCTGCCAGGTAGTGGCGCGAGGGTGGTGCTCGCGTGTGATGCTGCGGGGGTGGACCTCGACGCCCTGATCTCCTCGATGCCCTTCGCCGTCGCCAACGGGGTGCAGCTCACCTCCGCCTCCGTCGACGAGGTGGTCGGCACCCTCGAGTGGGCCCCCGACCGCTGCACCGTCGGCGGGGCCCTCCACGGCGGAGCGCTGATGAACCTGGCCGACAGCCTGGGGGCGATCCTCGCCTACCTGAACCTGCCCGAGGGGGCGGTCGGCACGACCACGATCGAGTCCAAGACCAACCTGTTCCGGGCCATCCGGGAGGGCGCGGCGACGGCCACCACCACCGTCCTCCACGCCGGCCGCAGCACGATCGTCGTCCAGACCGACGTCCGCGACCACCGCGGCAAGCGGGTCAGCCTCACCACCCAGACCCAGGCGGTCCTGCGGGGCTGAGCGGACCACGAGGTGCCAGGCACCTCGTCGTCCTCAGGCGGTCTGGGGGCCGCGGAGCAGCCGGCCGGGGCGGGCGCCGGTGAACTCGTCGTCCTCGCGGACGACCTCGCCGGCGGCGATGGTGAACCGGTAGCCCTGCGAGCCCTGGACGAAACGGCGGGCCCCGGTGGGCAGGTCCCACGCCATGCGGGGCGGGTCGATGCCGAGGGCCTCGAGGTCGATGACGTTGACGTCGGCCCGCAGTCCCGGGGCCAGCAGGCCCCGGTCGAGGAGGCCGTAGTGCTCGGCCGTCTCGCGGGTCTGGCGGCGGACGACGAGCTCGAGCGGCAGGTGCGGGCCCCGGACCCGGTCGCGGGCCCAGAAGGCGACCATGAAGCTCGGGGTGGAGCCGTCGCAGATCGAGCCGACGTGGGCGCCGCCGTCGGCCAGCCCCATGCGGGTACGGGGGTGCTGGTGGAGCTCCCACAGGGCGTCGAGGTTGCCGTCGCTGTAGTTGAACAGCGGGTAGTAGAGGAGGCCCTGCCCGTCGTCCTCCATCAGCACGTCGAAGGCGACCTCGGCGGGGTCGCGGCCCTCCCGTGCGGCGATCGACGCCACCGACTGCTCCGCCGGTGGCTCGTAGTCGGTCTCGCCCCGGAAGGGGAACATCTTGTGCCACGACGAGGTGAGCGAGGCCACGAACGGGCCCAGGTCGGCCCGCTCGCCGTGGATCAGGGCCCGGCGGGTCTCGGGGTCGGCCCGCAGGGCGGCGACGCGCTCGGCGGGGGAGAGGAAGGCCACCGGCCCCCAGCCGGCCGACGTCGAGAAGGGGTGGATCGTGGCCGACCAGCCCATGAGGATCCCGACCGGCCGGCCGTGGACCTGGCCGTAGACCTCGACCCCGTCGGCCTGGGCCTGGTCGAGCAGGCCGGCGACGTCGCGCCACAGGTCGGGGGCGGCGTCGGTCTGCTGGAAGTTGAAGGTGACCCGCCGGCCCGAGCGCTGGGCCAGGCGCCGCATCCATCCGAACGAGGCGGGGACGTCGGGGTGGTGGAGGGCGCCCTGGAAGACGCCGTGGCCGGCGGCCCGGAGGGCATCGCCGAGCGCCATGATCTCGTCCTCGTCGGCCTCGGTGCCGGGTACCAGCTCGCCGTCGACCGACCGGTGCAGCGGCGTCCGCGACGTCGACACGCCCAGGGCGCCGGCCTGCAGGGCGGCGGTGGCCAGCCGCTCCATCTCGGCCAGGTCGTCGGGTGTGGCCGTCTCGTTGGCGGCGCCGCGGTCGCCCATCACGTAGGCCCGCAGGGCGCCGTGGGGCACCTGGGTGCCAACGTCCATCACCCAGCGGCGGCGGTCGAGGGCGTCGAGGTAGCCCTCGAACGACTCCCACTCCCACTGGATGCCCTCGGTGAGGGCGGCGCCGGGGATGTCCTCGACACCCTCCATCAGCCGGATCAGCCACTCGCGCCGGTCCGGGGCGGCGGGGGCGAAGCCGACCCCGCAGTTGCCCATCACCACGGTGGTGACGCCGTGCCAGCCCGACGGGGTCAGCTCCGGGTCCCAGGTGGCCTGGGCGTCGTAGTGGGTGTGCATGTCGACCCACCCGGGCGTGACGACGAGCCCGTCGGCGTCGACCTCGCGCCGGCCCCGGCCCACGTCCCCGCCGACGGCGGCGATGCGATCGCCCTCGAGGGCGACGTCGGCCACGGTCGGCGGCCCACCGCTCCCGTCGACGACGGTGCCGTTGCGGATCACGAGGTCGTGCACGATCACGAGGCTACGTGCCTCGCTACGGTCGGGCTGATGGACCCCGCCGACGTCGTCGACCACGTGGCCATCGGCGCCCTGCAGGCCGCCTACGGCGACGCCGTGACCCGCCGTGACTGGCCCGCCGTGGTGGCGCTGTTCGACCCCGACGCCACCGTCACCCTCGACCTGGGCCGGGGCGAGCCGAGGGAGCTCGGTCCGGTCGAGCTGGTCGCCTTCGTCGAGGAGGCGCTCGCCCGCTTCGACCTGTTCCTCTTCACGGTCCTCAACCGGGTCGTGCTCGACGTCGATGGCGACGACGCCACCGGGCGGGTGTGGCTGGCCGAGGTGCGCCAGGACCACGACGGCGTGGCCTCGACCGCCTACGGCCGCTACGACGACCGGTACCACCGGACCGGCACGACCTGGCGCATCGCCGGGCGGCACTACCGATCGGTCGCCCGGACGGCCCCGCCGGGGTCGGCGGCGGCCTTCGAGGTGGTGGACACTCACCGTGCCCGTTGACCGGGTGTCCACGACGCGGCGTGGTCGCCAGGTAGCCTGGCCGGCGGGATGAAGGACGGCTGGAGGCGTACCGATGGCAAGCGATGAGGGGATGAGCGAGCTGGTGGAGCTGCGGCCGGCCCCGGCCGTCCTGCTCCGTCATCGCAACGCCGACCTCGATGTCGTCACCGCGCCCCGCACCGGTCCCCGCGTCGAGCTGCGCCGGGGCGCCCTCTGGATCCGGGCCGGCGAGGACGGGCCCGGCGTCACCGTCACCCACGGCGCCGCCAGCGTCCAGGTCCGCGCCGGTGCCGGTGTGGTCGAGGTCCTCGACATGGAGGCGCTGCTCGTCGTGGCCTCGGGGCGGGCCGCCATCAAGGGCGTGTCGCCCCTGCCCCGCAGCGTCATCGCCGGACAGGCCGTCACCTTGACGCTCGACGGGACCTTCACCGACCCCGACCCGCTCTCGGCGGCCGAGCTGGCCGCCGACCGCATGGTGGTCGAGAACCTGGCCCTCGACAGCCTCGCCTCCTCCGCCCCGGCGGCGGCCCCGGCCCCCGCCGCGGCCCCCGCGCCGGCACCGGCCGAGGTCGAGGCCGAGGCCGAGGAGGAGGCGTCGCCGCTGCCCACCCGCGTCCCCGGCGCCACCACCGAGGCGCGCGTCGATCCCCCCGGTGCCCCGCAGGTCGAGCGGACCAGCGACCCCTTCGCCCCCCGGGTCCGGCCCGAGCCCGAGCCCGCACCGGCTCCGGCGGCGCCCCCGGTCGGGCGTCCGGCCCC
>DASVEC010000591.1:0-12333 GCA_036380755.1 Iamia sp.
GGTGCCGCTGTGGTCGACGCTGATGCTCGGCGCCCTGCCGATCGCCCAGCACGGCTCGGACGCGCTGCGGGCCGACGTGCTGCCGGCGGTCGCGGCGGGGAGCCTCGTCCTCACCGCCGCCCTGGTCGAGGACGGCGGCTCGCTGCCCCCGGCCACGCCCGCCGCCACCGCGACGGGCGACGGCGACCAGGTCCGGATCACCGGCACCAAGCACGTCGTGCCCTCGGTCCACCTCGTCGACGCCGGGCTCACCGTGAAGGTCCTCGTCCCCGCCACGACCGACGACGGCCGCACCGTCGTCGCCCTGGTCGATGCCGGGGCCGACGGCGTGACGATCGAGCGGGGGGTCGGCACCGACCTCGAGCCCCTCTCGCAGCTGACCCTCGACGGTGTCGTCGGCACCCCGGTCGGCGACGACGGCGATGCCGTCACCCGCACCATCGCCGCCCTGGGCACGGCCGGGATCTGCGCCCGCCAGGCCGGCACCTGCGAGGCCGCCCTCCGCGTGGCCGCGGCCTACACCTCCGAGCGCGAGCAGTTCGGCACGAAGATCGCCACCTTCCAGGCCGTCGCCCACCGCCTGGCCGACGCCTACATCGACACCGAGGCCATCCGGCTCACCAGCACCCACGCCGCCTGGCTGCTCGACGAGGGCCGGCCGGCCGACGAGGCCCTGGCCGTGGCCAAGGTCTGGGCCACCGAGGGCGCCCAGCGCGTCGTCCACGGCGCCCAGCACGTCCACGGCGGCATCGGCGTCGACACCGACTACCCGATGCACCGGTTCTTCCGGGCGGCCAAGGCCGCCGAGCACACGCTCGGCACCGCCAGCCCGCACCTGGTCGCCCTGGGCGGCCGCATCGTCGGGGCCGCGTGAGCGACCCTGGCCCCCGACATCTGACGGACCGTCAGATTAGGGTGACCGCCGACACCCCATACGTCCTGGAGCCCCTTGCCATGCGCCGTGTCGCCCTGCTGCTCGCCCTTCTCCTCGCGCTGACCGCCGTCGGCTGCGGGTCCCGCGCCGACGACGCGGACGACGGCGGTGGGGGTGACGAGAACCTCTCGGCCGACGAGACCACCGCACCGGAGGACGATGGCGGCGGCGAGGACCTGACCCCCGAGTCCGAGGAGCTGGGCACCATCCCCAACCCCTGTGGCGGCAAGGCCGCCGAGGGCGAGCTCCCGGCCGACACGCCCGGCGTCACCGAGGACGCCATCCGCATCGGCGTCATCTCCGACCGGGAGAACCCGGCCGTGCCGCTGCCCACGGTCGGCATCGAGGAGGCCGTCCGGGCCTTCGTCGAGTTCTGCAACGAGGCCGGCGGGATCAACGGCCGCACCCTCGAGCTGTCGACCTACGACTCGATGATCAGCGCCACCGACGACGTCACCAAGCAGGCCTGCGCCGACGACCTCTTCGCCCTGGTGGGCACGGGCTCGGTGCAGGACCAGCTGGGCATCGAGACCAAGGAGGGCTGCGGCCTCCCCGAGGTCGCGGCCTACTCGGCCACCTCGACCCGGGCCGAGTCGGCGGACTTCTTCAGCTCGGTCCCCGGTCTCAGCGCCACCGAGTACAACGCCGGGCCCTGCATGTGGATGGCCGAGGAGCACCCCGACGCGGTGAAGAAGGTCGCCATGCTCTACACCGACCTGCCCGCCGCCTCGGTGCGGGGCCAGCAGATCATCGAGGGCTGCACCGCCGAGGCCGGCTTCGAGTACGTCGTCGAGGAGCCCCTGGCCTTCGGCGAGACCAACTTCGGTCCCGTCGTCGAGCAGATGCAGGAGGAGGGGGTCCAGGTCTTCCAGATGGTGAGCGCCACCTCCGAGACGCTCGCCGTGCTGCGCGAGGCCCAGACGCAGGGCGTCGAGTTCGAGGTCATCGATCTCGGCCAGCAGTACTACGACGTCAACTTCGCCACCGAGGACGTGGCCGACGGCGCCTACGTGCTGTCGAACACGGCGCCGTTCTCCGAGGCCGACGACAACCCGACGCTCCGGCTCTACCAGGAGTACCTGGCCGACGTCGACGGCGTCGAGTCCACCCTCGGCGTCCAGGCCTTCAGCGCCGGCCTCCTCTTCGCCACCGCGGCCGACGCCCTGGGCAACGACATCACCCGCGAGGGCCTGGTGGCCGAGCTCGAGGGCATCACCGAGTGGGACGGCGGCGGCCTCAACATCATCGGCAGCCCCGGCACCAACGAGACGATCGACTGCTTCCTCTACCTCCGGGTCGAAGGTGGGGAGTTCGTCCGGGAGCACCCGGACGAGGGTTATGACTGCGACCCGTCGTACATCCACACATCCGACGAGCGCTTCGAGAGCTAGGGGACCGATGACCCGATCCAGGGTGACCACCATCCGCACGGGGCGCTTCGGCGCCGCACTCCTCGCGCTGCTGCTCCTCGTGGGCACCAGCGCCTGCGGGTCGCGAGCCGACGATGCCGACGACGGCGGTGGTGACGAGGGCCTGAGCGCCGACGAGACCACCGGCGACGACGGGGGCGGTGACGACACTGGTGACGAGGGTGGCGTCCCGACACCGGAGTCGGAGACGATCGGCACCATCGACAACCCGTGTGGCGGCGAGGCCGCCGAGGGCGAGCTGCCGGCGGACACGCCCGGGGTCACCGAGGACACCATCCGCATCGGCGTCATCTCCGACAAGGAGAACCCGAGCGTCCCGCTGCCGACGGTCGGGATCGAGGAGTCGGTCGTCGCGTTCGTCGAGTTCTGCAACGCGGCCGGCGGCATCAACGGTCGCACCCTGGAGCTCTCGACCTACGACTCGATGATCACGGCCACCGACGACGTCACCAAGCAGGCCTGCGCCGACGACCTCTTCGCCCTGGTGGGCACGGGCTCCGTCCAGGACCAGCTCGGCATCGAGTCCCGCCTCGAGTGCGGGCTGCCCGAGATCGGCGCCTACTCGGCCACCTCCAACCGGTCCGAGTCGGAGCTGTTCTTCCAGCCCGTCCCGTCCACGCAGTCGCAGCACTTCAACGTGGGCCCGTGCCTGTACGCCGCCGAGCAGTTCCCCGACGACGTCACCAAGGCGGCGATCGTCTACACCGACCTCCCCACGGCCAGCGTCCGCGCCCAGCAGATCAAGGACAACTGCACCGCCGAGGCCGGCTTCGAGTACGTGGTCGACATCGCCGTCCCGTTCGGCGAGACCAACTTCGGGCCGGTGATCGAGGAGATGCAGTCCGCCGGCGTCACCTACTTCACCCAGGTGAGCGCCTCGTCGGAGATGCTCTCGGTGCTGCGCGAGGCCAACACCCAGGGCCTCGAGTTCAACGTCATCGACCTGGGCCAGCAGTACTACGACCGGGCCGTCGGCGCCGAGGCGCTGGCCAACGGGGCCCACGTCCTCACCAACACGGTGCCCTTCAGCGAGACCGACCAGACCCCCGCCCTCGGGCTCTACACCGAGTGGATGGGCGAGAGCGGGGCCGACGAGGCCAAGATCACCTCGCTCGGGGTCCAGGCCTTCAGCGCCGGGCTGCTGTTCGCCACCGCGGTCGACTCGCTGGGCAACGACATCACCCGCGACACTCTCGTCAGCGCCCTCGAGGGCATCACCGAGTGGGACGGCGGCGGCCTCCACATGATGACGAACCCCGGTGAGGAGCTCCACAACGAGTGCTTCCTCTACATGACGATCACCGACGGGGACTTCGTGCGGGAGCACCCGGAGGAGGGCTTCGACTGCGATCCGGCGTACGTCGTCGAGTCCGAAGAGTCCTACGCCGGCTAGGAGCCGCCGCCCCTCATGGAGCAGATCCTCCAGTACCTGGTCATCTTCGCCCTCCAGTCGGCGGCGATCTACGCCATCGCCGCCAGCGGGCTGGTGGTGACCTACACGACCTCGGGCATCTTCAACTTCGCCCACGGGGCCATCGGCATGGTGGTCGCGTTCGCGTACTGGCAGATGACCTCGACGTCGTCGGGAGGAGACGCCTTCTTCGGGGACGGGCTGGGCCTCAACCCGTGGCTGGCCCTGGTGCTGTGCCTCTTCGTGGTCGCCCCCGCCATCGGGTGGGTCCTCGACCGGGTGATCATGCGGCGCCTGGCCGGGGCGTCGACCATCGCCGGCATCGTGGCCACCATCGGCCTGCTGTTCGCCCTGGTCCAGATCGCCGGGATCCTCTGGCCCCAGGACCAGAGCTACAGCCTGCCGGGGTTCTTCCCGGGCGAGAGCTTCTCGCTGTTCGACGTCAACGTCACCTACCACCGGGCCCTGTCGCTGGTGATCGCCATCGTCGTGGCCTTCGGGCTGCGGGCCCTGCTGTTCAACACCCGGCTGGGCGTGGCCATGCGGGCGGTGGTCGACAGCCGCGACCTCACCGCCCTCAACGGGGCCTCGCCCGACCGGGTGTCGGCGGTGGCGTGGATGCTGGGCTGCTCGCTGGCCGGGCTGGCCGGCATCCTCATCGCCCCCAACCTCTCCCAGTTCACGGCGATCGCCCTCACGCTGCTCGTCATCCAGGCCTATGCGGCGGCGATGGTCGGCCGGCTCCGGAGCCTGCCCCTGACCTTCCTGGGGGCGCTGATCCTGGCCGAGACCGAGCAGCTCCTCGCCCTCATCGACATCAACGACTGGTTCGGCGAGAACATCAGCGGCAAGCTCGGCACCCTCGGCTCGGCCGTGCCCGTGCTGATGCTGCTGGCCGTGCTGATCTTCCTGCGCGAGGACCGGGGCGGGCTGCGCTCGGAGAAGCTCAACTTCCGGGTGCCGCGGCCCTCGACCCGCACCGTGGCCCTCGGGATGGGTGGCCTCGTGCTGGTCGCCGCCGCCGTCGCCCAGCTCGAGCTGTTCAGCGTCACCACCCGGCTCAACTACGGCAAGGGCCTGGCGCTGGGGATCGTCATCCTCTCGCTCGTCCTGCTCACCGGGTGGGCCGGGCAGGTGTCGCTGGCCCAGCTGGGGCTGTCGGGTCTGGCGGCCTGCGCGGTGTGGAAGATGGGCCCGATCGGCGGCCTCCTCGCCGGCGTGGTCATCTGCGCCGCCGTCGGCGCCCTCGTGGCCCTGCCGGCGCTGCGGATGCGGAGCCTCTACCTCGCGCTCACCACCATGGCCTTCGCCCTCCTGATGGAGACGGTGGTCTACGGCAACAACACCATCTTCAAGGCGCTGGCCCCGTTCGCCACCGGCAGCGCCCGGGCCGACCGACCCGCCTTCCTGGAGAGCGACAAGGCCTTCTTCATCGCCATGGCGGTGTGCTTCGCCCTGATCGCCGTCGGCCTCACCGTGATCCGCAACGGCCCGTTCGGGCGCCGCCTGGCGGCCATGAAGGACTCGCCCGACGCCTGCGCCACCCTCGGCATGGACCTCACCGCCACCAAGCTCCAGGTGTTCGTGCTGGCCTCGGCCATCGCCGGCTTCGGGGGCGGGCTGCTCGCCATGTGGAACAACACGAACGTCGGGCTCTCGCAGTACGCCCTGCTGGAGGGGGGCGCGCTGGGCGGGCTGCCCCTCCTGCTGGTCGCCGTGATCGGCGGCATCACCTCGGTGTTCGGCGCCGCCTTCGGCGCCTTCCTCTTCGTGGGCATGCCGCTCCTCGGCAACAAGGTGAGCTGGCTCAAGAGCGCCATGAACGTCGCCCCCGGCCTGGCCGGCATCGGCCTGGCCCAGTCGCCCGACGGGGCCGTGCGCCAGATCGCCGACGGGGCGACCGACGTGGCCGAGGCCATCGCTCGTCTGCGGGCCGATCGCACCGAGGCCGAGACCACCGGCGGGGCGCGCCAGCCCGAGCAGATGGTGGCCGCCGGTCGCGTCACCGAGGACGACGTGGCCCACCTCGACCACGTGCTGGGGCTGAGCTGGGGGAGGGACGCATGACCTCGCCGCTGCTCGAGCTCCGCTCGGTCACCGTCCGCTTCGGCGGCAACGTGGCCGTGTCCGACGCCAGCCTGCAGGCCGAGGAGGGCCGGATCACCGGTCTCATCGGCCCCAACGGCGCCGGCAAGACCACCATGTTCAACGTCGTCACCGGACTCCAGCGCCCCACCTCGGGCCTCGTGCTGTGGGACGGCTCCGACATCAACGGCCTGTCGGCCCACCGGCGGGCCCGGCTGGGGATGGGCCGCACCTTCCAGCGCCTGGAGCTGTTCGGGTCGCTGTCGGTGGCCGAGAACGTCCTCCTCGCCGGCGAGCTCCTCCGCCGCCAGGGCGGCGCGACCCGCACCCCCCGGGTGCCGGGCGCCGATGCCGGGTGCACCGCGGTGGAGGAGACGGCGCTGCTGCTCGAGCACCTGGGCCTGGGCGATCTGGCCTCCGTCCGGGCCGAGGAGCTCCCGACCGGCACGGCCCGCATGGTCGAGCTGGCCCGGGCCCTCGCCACCCGCCCCCGGCTGCTCCTGCTGGACGAGCCGGCGTCGGGTCTCGACGAGGCCGAGACCGAGCACTTCGCCTCGGTGCTGGAGGAGCTGGCCACCCACGGCCTCGGCATCCTCCTCGTCGAGCACGACGTGCCACTGGTGATGCGGCTGGTGTCCGACGTCTACGTCCTCGACCTGGGCAGCGTGCTGGCCCACGGCACCCCGGCCGAGGTCCAGAGCGACGAGCGGGTGATCGAGGCCTACCTCGGCGCCGCGCCGGTGGGAGAGGTGGCCGGATGAGTGGCATCGATGTCTCTTCGCTGCTGTCCGGCGACGACGCCGTCGTGGCGCCCGTGGCCGGCGCCCCGCCCGCTCTCGAGCTGCGGGGCGTCAAGGCGGCCTACGGCAAGATCGAGGTCCTCCACGGGGTCGACCTGGTGGTGCCGGCCGGGAAGGTCGTCGCCCTCCTCGGCCCCAACGGCGCCGGCAAGACCACCACCCTCTGCGTGGCCAGCGGGCAGATGGGCCCCACCGCCGGCAACGTCTACGTCGCCGGCCGCCGGGTCACCGGGGCGGCGCCGTCCGACCTGGCCGCCATCGGCGTCTGCACCGTGCCCGAGGGGCGCGGCGTGTTCCGATCGCTGACCGTGCGGGAGAACCTGCGCATGGCGACCTACCGGGGCGTCAGGCTGGCCGACGTCGAGGACAAGGCCTACGGGATCTTCCCCCGCCTCGGAGCCCGGCGCGACCAGCTGGCCGGCACCATGTCGGGCGGCGAGCAGCAGATGCTCTCGCTGGCCCGGGCCCTGGTGACCGATCCGGCCGTCCTCCTGCTCGACGAGCTGTCGATGGGCCTGGCCCCGATCATCGTCGATGAGCTGTACCACCAGGTGCAGCGCATCACCCGCCACGGGGTGTCGGTGCTGGTCGTCGAGCAGTTCGCCCGCGCCGTCCTCGGTGTGGCCGACGTCGCCGCCATCATGGCCCACGGCCGCATCACCTCCGTGGGCGATCCCTCCATCATCGAGTCCGAGCTGTCCGCCGCCTACCTGGGAGCCTCTTCATGACCGACCCGACGACATCCGGCGGTCCGGCCGGCCTCGCCGACCGCGTCAACCAGATCCACGTGCCCGAGCCCAACGCCGACCGCGAGCGCCAGATGCTGCTCGGGGGTGGGGTGCTGGTCGTCGTCGGCATCATCGCCGTCCTCGTCGGCTACTTCGGCGCCTCGGGCGAGACCGACGTGTACCGGCAGGTGCCCTACGCCCTGTCCGGTGGCGTGCTCGGCCTCGGCCTGATCATCATCGGCTGCGCCCTGATCATCCGGTTCTCGCTGGCCCGCCTGTTCCGGTACTGGCTGGCCCGGATCGTCTACGAGCACCAGGCGCAGACCGACCGCACCGTCGACGTCCTGGAGCGCATCGAGACGCTGCTCGCCGGTGGCTCGGTGCCGTCGGCGCCGGCTGTCGACGTGACCTCGTCCAACTCGTCGGAGGACGCCCCTCGGGTCCGCCGCGAGCCCCTCCGCGCCGACCCCCTGGAGAAGTGAGTTGCCCGACCTGATCGTCGAGCGGGACGGCCACGTCCTGACCGTCACCCTGAACCGGCCCGAGGCCCGCAACGCCTTCAGCCCCGACATGCTCGTCCGGGCCGCCGACGCCTGGAAGCTGCTCGACGAGGACCCCGAGCTGCGGGTCGGCATCCTCACCGGTGCGGGCGGCACCTTCTGCTCCGGCATGGACCTCAAGGCGCTGGCCGCGGGCATGCCCGACGACGTCCAGGCCCGGTGGAGCGAGGACCCGGACATGCACTGGAAGGCGCTGCTGCGGCACTTCCGGCCGTCCAAGCCGATCATCGCCGCCGTCGAGGGCTACTGCGTCGCCGGGGGCACCGAGATCCTCCAGGCCACCGAGATCCGGGTGGCCGGCGACACCGCCGAGTTCGCCATCGCCGAGGTCCAGCGCGGGCTGTTCCCGCTCGGCGGCTCGACCGTCCGCCTCCAGCGCCAGATCGCCTTCACCAACGCCGCCGACCTCCTGCTCACGGGCCGTCGCATCAGCGCCCAGGAGGCCAAGGAGATCGGCCTCATCGGCCACGTCGTGCCCGCCGGTGGCGCCTTGGCCAAGGCGCGCGAGCTGGCCGACCTGATCGCCGCCAACGGCCCGCTCGCCGTCAAGGCCGTCCTCAAGTCGATGCGGGAGACCGCCGACCTCCCGATCGCCGAGGCCCTCGCCCACGAGATGACGATCGGCGAGCCCATCATCTTCACCACCAAGGACGCCAAGGAGGGCCCGCGGGCCTTCGCCGAGAAGCGCCCCCCCGTCTTCACGGGGGAGTAGCGCGTTGGCTTAGGGTCGCCGCGGTGGAGGCGGTGATCGATCGGACCGAGGACGTCGTGCTGGTGGAGGCGCGGCGGGCGCTGGTGCGGATGCTGCAGGACGCCCACGCCGGCGAGCTGGCCGCGGCCTTCGCCTACCGGGCCCACTCCCGGTCGCTGCGGCGCCGGCACCCGGACCAGGCCCACGCCATCCAGGTCATCGAGGCGGCCGAGTGGCACCACCGCAACCGGGTGGCCGAGATGCTCGACGACCTGGGTGCCGCCCCCCGCCGGGGACGCGAGGCGCTGATGGGGACGATCGGGCGGTTCTTCGGCTCGCTGTGCTGGGTGAGCGGCTGGTTCGGGCCCATGTACGCCGCCGGCCGGCTCGAGGCCATGAACGTCGGCCAGTACGACACCGCCGCCCGTGACGCCACGACCCTCGGGCTGCTCTCCATGGTCGTCGAGCTGGAGGTCATGCGGGCCGAGGAGGAGCGCCACGAGGTCTTCTTCGGCGACCAGGTCCGGGGCCACCCCCTGCTTCCCGTCGCCGCCTTCCTCCTCGGCTGGTCGCCCTAGGGGGTGGAGCAGCAGAGGACGTTGCCGTCGGGGTCGCGCATGATGGTCCAGTGGATGTCGCCGTCCTCGGCCCGCACGACGGTGGCGCCGGCGGCGACGAGGTCGTCGACGTCGCCCTCCAGGTCCCAGTGGACCCGGTTCTCGACCACCCGCTCGTCGGCGACGGGCACGAACTTCCAGATCAGGTCGCCGAGGCCGGGCACGCCGTGGAGGTAGCGAGGCGTGCCGTCAGGGCCGGGGCCGATGGTGGCGCCGGTGCGCTCGGCCCACCAGGCGGCGATCTCGGTCGGCCGGTCGCTGTCGGTGCACCAGGCGAAGATCGTCCCTGGCGGGTCGGACTCCCCGGGAAAGCAGCACAGCTCGTGGCCCTCGGGGTCCGAGAGGACGGTGAAGCTCTCCTGCTCGGAGTGCACCGTCGCCCCCAGGGCCAGCAGCCGGTCGACGTCGGGGACGTGGAGGTCCGGGTGGACCCGGTCCTTCACGACCTTGTCGTGGTCGACCCGGTTGATCCACAGCACGGGCACGTCACCCCGCCAGATGCCGACCACGCCGGGCCGGGTGTGCACCCGCCACTCGAGCCCCAGCGCCTCGCCCCAGAACCGCCCGACCCGCTCGATGTCCCGAGCCTCCAGGCACCAGTCCTTCATCCGCACGACGGTCACCCGCCGACGTTACGCTCGCCGGGCCGAGAAGGGTTCGCCATGCCGCGTGCTCGACCGGTCACACTGGCGCGGTGGCGAGTCGCACCGCCCGGACGCTGGACGCCGATCAGCCGGGCAGCCGTGCTCCGCACGACGATCGTGACAAGCTGCGGGGCGGCTACTACACGCCCCCGGAGCTGGCGGACCAGCTGGCCGCCTGGGCGGTGGCCGACGGCGCCCGCCGCGTGCTCGAGCCGAGCGCGGGCGACGGAGCGTTCGTCCGCGCCCTCGCCCGCCACGTCGCTCCCGGTGCGCACGTGGATGCGGTCGAGCTGTTCCCGAGCGAGGCGGCCAAGATCGGCTCGGACGCGTCGGCGACCGTCAGCAGTGGTGACGTGTTCGCCTGGTTCGCCCGCACCCGGCCGGAGCCGTACGACGCGGTGGTCGGGAACCCGCCGTTCATCCGGTACCAGAAGTTCCCGGAGGAGCATCGGGCCGCCGGCTTCGCGCTGATGAACGACGAGGGGCTGAGGCCGAACCGCCTCACCAATGCCTGGGTCCCGTTCGTGGTGCTGGCCACCAAGGCGCTGCGTCCCGGCGGCCGGCTCGCCATGGTCCTCCCGGCCGAGCTCCTCCAGGTGACCTACGCCGGCGAGCTCCGGTCGTACCTCGTCCGCCAGTACTCCCATCTCACGGTCATGACCTTCCGTCGCCTGGTCTTCTCCGGGATCCAGCAGGAGACGGTGCTCGTCATGGGGACGAAGCGGACGGTGGACGACCCCCTCCCGGGCACGATGAGCTTCGTCGAGCTCGACACCGCCGCCGACCTCACGGGCACCGTGGCCCGCGAACCCGTCCTGGTCGACCTCGAGCACGATCGGGAGAAGTGGACGCAGTACTACCTCTCGCCGAGCGAGCTGGGCCTCCTCCGCGAGATCGAGATCTCCGACGCCTTCACGACCCTCGGTGAGCTCGCCAGCGTCGACGTCGGGGTCGTGACCGGGCGGAACGAGTTCTTCGTCCTCACCCCGAGCCAGGCGGACGCGCGGGGGGTGAGAGACCACTGCCTGCGGCTGGTCGGCCGCTCGGCCCAGATCCCCGGCCTGGTGCTGCGGGACGCCGAGTGGGAGGCGCTCGTCGAGGGAGACGGCAGGTGCCTCCTCCTCCAGCTCGGGCGGACGCCCCGCCCGGAGCTGTCCCTGCTCGCCCTCGCCTACGTCGAGGAGGGGGAGGAGCGGGGGCACCACGAGGGCTACAAGTGCCGGATCCGCCTCCCGGAGTGGTGGTACGTCCCCTCGACGCACGTCCCGGACGCCTTCCTCCTGCGCCAGATCCACGACGGACCGAGGATCATCGTCAACGAGGCCGGGGCCACGTCGACGGACACCATCCATCGGGTCCGTACCGAGCCGGGTGTCGATCCGGGCTGGCTGGCGGCGGCATCGATGAACTCGGTGACCTTCGCCTTCTCGGAGGTGCGGGGGAGGTCCTACGGCGGCGGTGTGCTCGAGCTCGAGCCCAACGAGGCCGATGGCCTGCCGTTCCCGAAGCCGAACGGCACGCCGCTGCCGTTGGCCGACCTCGACCTGTGGGCGCGACGGAAGGACGCCGAGCAGGTCCTGACCGAGGTCGACCGGCTGGTCCTCCTCACCGCCGGGCTGTCGGCGAGCGAGATCGACCTCGTCCGGGGGGTGTGGCGCAAGCTCTCGGCTCGGCGGGCCGGTCGCAAGCGTCGCTAGGTGCGCTACATCGACTCGGGCTCCCGAGATGCGGACTCGACGCTGGGGCGGTGGCTGCGCCGGGTGATGATCGACGACGAGGACGTCGTCGAGCTCCGGTGGCAGACGGCCTTCTTCAGCGCCGACATCCTCGGCTACTTCGCACCGCTGCTGGCCCGTCTGCGGGAGCAGTCCGGCACCATCCACCTGCTGATCGGATCCAACGACGGGACGACCCAGGCCGCCGACCTCGAGGTGCTGCTCCGTCTGGCTCGCCCCCTCGTGCCCGGCTGGCGATCGGCGTCGTCGCCTTCACCGGCGGCTTCTTCCACCCCAAGACGGTGCACGTCCGGCGGCACGACGGCACCTCCGCGGCCTACGTCGGCTCCGCCAACCTGACCGGCAGCGGTGTCGGTGGGCTCCACGTCGAAGCCGGGATGCTCCTCGAGGGGCGCTTCGGCGACGCTCGATGGCTCGTGGAGGCAGAAGCGGACCGAGGGGACCAAGGAGGTGGCCCCCGTGCTGGTGGACGTGCGCATCGGCGACCGAGACCTGGGGCGCCTGGGCATGCGAGTGTCGTTCGACCCCGTCCGAGAGGCGGGCACTGGCAGCTACACCACGCTCCTGCACCACGATGACCGGATGGTGGCCGTCTTCGAGGAGGTCGACGTCACCGGGCACATCGCGACGTTGCGGCGGCTGGCGGACGGGACCTACACGCTGACGATCGTCCCGCCCGACGGCGAGGCGCGGGGCC
>DASVEC010000592.1:0-4858 GCA_036380755.1 Iamia sp.
CGACCGGGACTGGCTGGCCGACCCGTCCGCCAACCCCGCCCGCATCGCCCCACCCACCGAGGTGCTCGAGCGCTTCCTGGCCCGGACCTCCGAGCAGCGCCCGTCGGTGCTGGCCAGCGTGGGGCTGAGCGCCCTCCAGGCCATGTCGATGACCCGGGGCGAGGTCGGGCCGGGCGAGATCGCCACGCCCAGCGAGATCACCGTCGTCTTCACCGACCTGGAGGGCTTCACGACCTTCACCGCGGCCGAGGGCGACGACGCCGCGGCCCACCTGGTCGGCGATCACAACCGCCGGTTCGGGCCGATCGTCCGCAGCCGCGGCGGGCGGGTCGTCAAGCGCCTGGGCGACGGCCTCATGCTCAGCTTCCCCGCCCCGGAGGCCGCCGTCCTGGCCGCCGTCGAGCTGGTGGGCGCGGACCACGGGCCCCTCCGGGTCCGGGCCGGGCTGCATCACGGCGAGGCGGTCGTGGCCCACGACGACGTCGTCGGCAACGTGGTCAACATCGCGGCCCGGCTGACCGAGCAGGCCAGCGGCGGCACCGTCCTGGCCTCGGTGGCCGTGCGCGAGGCCGTCGGCGACCTGGCGGGCGTCCAGTTCGGCCGGGCCAAGCGCTACCGCCTCAAGGGCATCGACCCCGTGAGCGCCTGCCTGGTCACCGAGGCGCAGCCGAGCGAGTGACGAGACCTAGTTGTACCTGTCGAGGATGCTGGCCTCGGCCAGGCGGGAGAGGCCGTCCTTGACGGCTTGGGCGCGGAGCTTGCCCACGCCGGCGACGTCGTCGAGCTCGTCGATGCTGGCCCGGAGGACCTTCTGGAGATCGCCGAACTGGTCGACGATGGCCTCGACGACGGTCTCGGGGAGGCGAGGGATGCGCGACAGCAGGCGGTGGCCGCGGGGCGAGAGCGACTCGTCGAGGTCGGGAGGGCCGTCGGAGAGGTGGACGGCGGAGGCGACCCGGCGCAGGTCGACGAGGTCGTCGTCCGAGAGGTCCGACAGGGCGCCCAGCGCCTCGGCCAGGTGCCACGAGTCCTCCTCGTGGAAGTAGTCGCGGACGACGAGGCGGCGGTCGTCGCCGATGCCGCCCATCAGCTCCTCCAGCTGGAGGCGGACGAGCCGGCCGTCGTCGCCCAGCTCGATGATGTAGCCCTCGATCTCGGCCGCGATGCGGGCCACCATCTCGCTGCGCTGGAGCACGGTGACGACGTCGCGCAGGGTGACGAGGTCCTCGACCTCGAGGGCCGACAGGGCCACCGACACCTCGTCGAGCCGGTCCTTGTAGCGCTCGAGCGTCTGGACCGCCTGGTTGGCCCGGGCGATGACGCGGGGCACGGGGTCGATCTGGTGCTTCTCGTGGCCCACGTAGACGCTGATGACGTTCATCCGCTGCGAGACGGAGATGACGGGCACGTTGATCGAGCGGGCCACCCGCTCGGCGGTGCGGTGGCGCGTGCCCGTCTCGGTGGTGGGCACGTTGGGGTTGGGCACCAGGTGGACGTTGGCCCGGGCGATGCGGCTGGCGTTGGGGGCGAGCACGATGGCGCCGTCCATCTTCGACAGCTCGGACAGCCGCTGGGGGCTGTAGGCGGCGTCGAGCAGGAAGCCACCCGAGCAGATGTTGAGCACCGGCGGTCCGTCGCCGACCACGATGAGCGCGCCCATGCCGGCCTGGAGGATCCGATCGAGGCCGTCGCGCAGCGGCGTGCCCGGGGACAAGAGCGCGAGCGAGCGCAGCATCGCCTCCCGGTCGGCGCTGGCCACGGACATGGTCGGAGTGTAGAGGTCACCTGGGCGCAGGTCGCCCGGGGGGTAGACAGGCCAGCAGCTCCATCGCCGTCGAGGTTCCCATCAGCAGAGCAGAGGGTCCGGACGTGGTGGTCGTGGGCGCCGGGCCCAACGGCCTGGCCGCCGCCATCCGGGTGGCCGAGGCCGGCCGCTCGGTGCTCGTCGTCGAGGCCGCCTCGACCCCGGGCGGGGGCACGCGGACCCAGGAGCTGACGCGGCCCGGCTTCCGCCACGACGTGTGCTCGGCGGTGCACCCGCTCGGGTTCGTCTCGCCCGCCTTCACGTCGATGCCGCTGGCCGACCACGGGCTCGAGTGGCTCCACGCCGAGGTCGAGGCCGCCCACCCGCTCGACGACGGCACCGCCGGCGTACTGCTCCGGGACATGGCCGCGACCGACGAGGCCAACGACAGCGGCGGGCGCTGGAGCCGGCTGGTGGAGCCGATGGCCTCGCGGTGGCCGGCCTACGCCGACGGCCTGCTCGGCCCGGCGCTCGCCGGCGCCGCCCACCCGCTCCTGCTGGCGCCCTTCGCGGTGCGCGCCCTGCTGCCGGCGACCACCATCGCCGGGCGTCTCGGCGAGCGCGGCGGAGCCGTGTTCGCCGGCTTCGCCGCCCACTCGATGACCTCGCTGTCCCGGCCGCTGTCCTCGGTCGCCGGGCTGGTGTTCGCGGCCGTCGGCCACGTCGGGGGCATGCCGATCGCCAAGGGCGGGTCGGCGGCGATCACCGACGCCCTGGCGTCGTACCTCCGCTCGCTCGGCGGCGAGATCGAGGTCGGACACCATGTGCGCTCGATCGACGAGCTGCCACCCTCCGCCGCCGTCATGTTCGACATGACCCCGGCGCAGGTCCTCGAGATCGCCGGCGACCGGGTGCCGTCGTCGGTGGCCCGCCGCTGGCGGCGGTTCCGCCCGGGCGCGGCCTCGTTCAAGCTCGACTACGCCCTCGACGGCCCGGTGCCGTGGACGAGCGAGGCCGCCCGCCGCACCGTCACCCTCCACCTCGGGGGCACCGCCGCCGAGGTGGCGGCCAGCGAGCACGACGTGTGGTCCGGCCGGGTGCCCGATCGGCCGTTCGTGCTGGTCAGCCAGCCGTCGGTGGTCGACCCGACCCGGGCCCCGGGGAACCACCACACGCTCTGGGCCTACTGCCACCTCCCCTACGGCTCCGACGTCGACATGACCGACGCCATCGAGGCGCAGATCGACCGCTTCGCGCCGGGGTGGCGCGACCGGATCCTGGCCCGGGTCGCCACCGACCCGGCCGGGCTCGCCGCCTCCAACCCGAACTACCGGGGCGGAGACATCTCCGGCGGCGCCGCCGACGGCTTCCAGGTGCTGTTCCGCCCCGACGCCAGCCTCGACCCGTACCGGGTCGGCCGGTCGGACCTGTGGATCTGCTCCTCGTCGACACCGCCGGGGGCCGGCGTCCACGGGATCTGCGGCGACCGGGCGGCCCGCTCGGTGCTGAGGGCGCTGGCGGGCTAGCGGCCGAGGAGGCCCACGGCGGCGATGGCCTCGTTGAGCGAGCGGACCCGGACGGCGGTGATGCCCCTGGGTGGGTCGGGGGCGGACGCCGGCACGACGGCTCGGGTGAAGCCGAGCCGGGCTGCCTCGGACAACCTCCTCTCCAGGCTGTTGACGCTGCGGACCTCGCCCCCGAGGCCGATCTCGCCGCAGGCGACCAGCTCGGCCGGGACGGGCCGGCCGCTGGCCGCCGACGTGATGGCCAGGGCCAGGCCCAGGTCGGCGGCCGGCTCGGTGATCTTCACCCCACCGGCGGCGAGGGCGTAGACGTCGGCCTTGCCCAGGTCGAGCTCGAGCCGCTTGACCAGGACGGCCAGCAGCATCGACACCCGGCCCCGGTCGAGCCCGGTGCTGGACCGGCGGGGCTCGGCCAGGGTCGACCCCGCCACCAGGGCCTGGACCTCGACCAGCAGCGGGCGATGGCCCTCGATGGTGGGCACGACGGTGGAGCCGGCCACCCCCGGCAGCCGGTCGGCCAGGAACAGCCCCGACGGGTCGGGCACGCCCTCCAGCCCGACCTCGCCCAGCTGGAACAGGCCCAGCTCGCTGGTGGACCCGAAGCGGTGCTTCACCGCCCGCAGGAGGCGGAGGGCGTGGTGGCGATCGCCGTCGAGCTCGAGCACGGTGTCGACCACGTGCTCGAGGACGCGGGGGCCGGCGAGAGCCCCGTCCTTGGTGACGTGGCCGATGAGCACGGTGGCCAGCGTGCGGGTCTTGGCCTCGCGCACGAGCCGCTGGGCGACCTCGCGGACCTGGGCCACGCTGCCCGGGGTCGAGGCCAGATCGGGGTCGGCCACGCTCTGGGCCGAGTCGACGATCAGCACGTCGGGCTTCACCTCGTCGACCGAGCCGAGGATCCTCGGGACGAGCGACTCGCCCACCAGCCACAGCCGCTCGTGGATGGCCCCGAGACGGCGGGCCCGGTCGCGCACCTGGGCCGGGCTCTCCTCGGCGCAGGCGTAGAGCACGGTGGCCCCGGATCGGGCCAGGCCGGCGGCGGCCTGCAGGACGAGGGTGGACTTGCCGGTGCCCGGCGCCCCGCCGAGGAGGGTGACCGAGCCGGGCACCAGCCCCCCCGACAGCACCCGGTCGAGCTCGCCGATGCCGGTGGCCATCGGCTCGGCCTCGGCCTCGGGTCCCTCGGTGCTGGGGCGGGCCGGCGCCGCCGTCGTGGCCGCCCCCCACCCGGCCCACGCCGGGGCGCCCGCCGCGACCGCGGCCTCGTCCTTCTCCTCGATCAGCGTGTTCCACTCGCCGCACGTGGGGCACCGCCCCACCCACTGCGGCGACGTGCCCCCGCACTCCGTGCACCGATGCACCGTCCGGACCTTGGCCATCCCGAGACCTTACGGATCCGGTGTGACAGTCCGAGCGGAGCGAGGCCGCTCAGGGGTGGTGGGTGGGGTCGGAGGACGTACGACACCCGGCGGCGTTCTCCGCACCGACGCGACGTCCTGAGCCAAGAAGACCTTCTTGGTGGCCACGGTCGCGTCGGGGCGTTCTCGGTGCAGGAGGTCGCGCTTTCGCGACCGTCACCACCGAGAACCCA
>DASVEC010000593.1:0-19121 GCA_036380755.1 Iamia sp.
TGCCCTGGAAGGTGATGATGTCGTGGGCGGCCAGGGAGGCGAACCAGGCGCCGACCGTGCGGTCGTCGATCGCCTCGCGGAGCACGGCGGAGCCCTGCCAGGGCTCGATGCCACCGGGCGGGACGAAGTCGACGCCGGCCAGGTCGCCCATCTTCTCGTCGGCCACCATCCGGGTGCCGGCGGGCGGGGCGCCGATGTCGTGGCTCGGCCCGAAGGTCTCGTCGCCGTAGGCGAACGCCGCCTCGGTGGCCCCGCCCGACGCCACCTCGTTGCGCCCCACCCGCCGGCACAGGAGGTACGTCGCCGCGCCCACCATCAGGCCGATGACGCCCGTGATCACGCTCCAGCGGACGGCGGCGCTGCTGTCGCGCTCGGCCACCGGGGCGAGCGCTGGCAGCGCCACCTCGCGGGGGGCGCCGACACGGGCCTGCATGGTGATGCCGCGGTGCGGGTCGAGGTGGTCGGCCACGGTGCCGACGCCACCGTCGACCTCGGCCACGTCGCAGCGAGTGCGCTCGTCCTCCCGGCCCCGGAAGCAGGCGACCTCGGTCAGGTCGGCGCCGATGATGCGGGCGTCGACGTCGTCGATGGGCACGTCCCACTCGGGCCCGACGAGGTCGAGGGCGACGAAGCCGCCGCGCACCGAGGTCGGCAGCGTGTAGGCGATCTCGTAGCGGTGCCGGCCGGTGACGGTCACGTTCGGGTCGCCGATCCGCAGCCGCAGCGTCGTCCCCTCGACGGTCGTCTGCACCCGGGCCGGGCCCTCCGGAGTCGACACCTCCACCTCGGTGGGCGCGCCGCCCGCCCCGATCGGGATCTCGCGGAAGATGCCGTGCTTGTCGACGGCGAAGGCGCCGAAGTCCCAGTCGATGACCTCCCGGATCCGCACCGAGCCGTCGTCCCGGACGGTGGCGGCCACCTGGAACCCGGTGATCCGCTCGGTGCCGACGACCGGCCCGACGACGCCCAGCCCCACCAGGGCGACGACCACGAGCACCGAGGCCAGGACGGCCAGGTGTCGCAGCCCCATGCGGAGCCGCACGGGCTAGCCCTTCGCCCCGGCGGCTGCCTTGGCCTTGGCCTTCTGCTCCTTCTTCCAGGCCCGCACCCGGTCGAACGCCTCGCGCGAGTCGACGTCGGCCACGGAGAGCCGGCGCCCGTCGCCGAACTCGCCGGCCGCCTCCTGCCACCCGGTGGGCTGGACGCCGATCCGCTTGGCCAGGAGGGCGACGAAGATCTGGGCCTTGTCCCTCCCGAAGCCGGGGAGGGCGAGCAGCCGGCGCAGCAGGTCGTCGCCGTCGGCGGCCTCGGTCCAGATCGCCTCGGCCCGGCCGTCGTAGTGCTCGACGATGGCCGCCGACACCGCCTGGGTGCGCTCGGCGAAGGCCTTGGGGAAGCGGTGGAGGGCGGGTGGGCCCTTGAAGATCGTCACCATCGCCTCGGGGTCGGCGCTGGCGATGGCGGCGGCGTCGAGCGGCCCACCACCCATCCGCTCGGCCAGGTCGTACGGCGACCGGAAGGCCTTCTCCATCGGGATCTGCTGGTCGAGCAGCATGCCGATCAGGAGGGCCAGCGGATCGGCCAGCAGCAGCTCGTCGGCGGCGTCGTCACCGGTGACGGGGAACGGGGCGTGGGGCACGGCTGAGACGGTAGCGGTGATGGAGGGCTGTCACGGTCGGCGACGGGCCGTCGCCTACGGTCGCGCCGATGCCCGCACCAGACCGACGCCGACGCCGCCACCGGCTCGGTGTGGTCCTGGTCGTGGCCGTTCTGCTCGGGGCCTGCTCGAGCGGGGGTGACGAGGCGGAGTCGGAGACCACCGACCCGGCCGCCTCCCGGACCGAGCGGGTCGAGGTGACCGAGGCCGACCTGGGGCCCTTCACCGAGGTCGACCGGACCGACCTGGCCGGCCCCGGCACGCCGCTGGGTGGCGGGCTGTCGGTCCCCGAGGGCGCCCTGCTCCAGGGCACTGCCTTCCCCGACCTGGTCGGGGGTGGGTTCCGGGCGCTGCTGCTGGTCACCGGCGACCCGGTCGTCGTGTTCGATGCCGTGTCCGGCCAGGCCTCGGGCCTGGGGATGCAGGGCTCCGGCGGCTGTCTCGGGGGCGAGACCCTGGTCGGCTGTCAGGCCACCTTCATCGACGGCTCCGACGGCGAGAGCCTCGCCGTCACCGTGACTCGCCGGGTCGATCCCGTCACCGGTGTGGTCTCCGGCCTCGGGATGCTCTACCGGCCGCCGGGCAGCGAGGACCGCCCCGGCGACGGGGTCGAGAGCGCCCCGACCGCGGCGCTGCCGGAGGTCGTCCTGCCCGACCCGGTGCCGATGCCCGACCCGCTCGACGTGGCCCTCGCCGTCCGGGCGCCGGGATCGCCCAAGCGCACCGAGGAGGCCGGCAGCGAGCTGGTCGGGTTGCCCGGTCCGTGCGCCTGCGAGGGCGGGGGCTGGTCGATCGTGGTCAGCCTCGACGGGGTCGAGCGCGACGTCCTGCACGGCTACGCCCGTCAGTTCTCGGACCTGGGCGAGCCCCCCGATCTCGAGGACCGTCACCGGGCCGACCTCACCCTGGTCGGGGTCCGGGTCGGCGAGGGCGCCGCCACCGCCGAGATCCGCGCCTACCTCCCCGACGAGGGCCGCGCCTACGCCATCATCACGGTCAGAGGCAGCTGACCCCCGCCGGCGCAGCGAACGGTCGCGCTCCCGCGGCGACAGCTCTGTCCGGCGCAGCCGTTGGGGGGCCTGGGGGGTCTCCCCCCAGGCGAGGTGGCGTGTCGGCGAGGAACGAGCCGTCCGCCGCCGGGGCTCTCAGCGCGAGCGCAGCGAGCACGCCAAGTTCGAAGGAACGGAGTGAGCGCCAGCGAACGAGTGACTGAGAGGGACTACCGGGTCCAGGCGGGGGGGACGTCGGGGTCGATGCCGTGGCGGGCGGCGGCCTTGGCCGGCTCGGACGGGTCGATCTTCCCGGCCCGGGCGAGCGAGGAGAGCACGGCGACGACGACGTGGCCGGCGTCGATCTCGAAGAAGCGACGGAGCTCCTCGCGGGTGTCGGAGCGGCCGAAGCCGTCGGTGCCGAGGGTGGTGTAGGGCCGGGGGACCCACCGGGAGATCTGGTCGGGGACGGCGGCCATGTAGTCGGTGACGGCCACGACGGGGGCCTCGCCCGCACCGAGGAGCTGGGCCACCCGCGGCACGCGGGGCGCCTCGGTGGGGTGCAGGCGGTTCCACCGCTCGGTGGCCAGGGCCTCCTCCCGCAGCTGCTTCCAGCCCGGTGCGCTCCACAGGTCGACCCCGATGCCGTGCTGCTCGGCCAGCTCGGCCTGGGCCGCGGTGGCGGCCAGGTGGGCGGTGCCGGAGAAGAGGATCGACGCCTGCGGCTCCCGCTCGTCGGGCGCGGAGCGCCACCGGTACAGGCCCTCGACGATGCCGTCGACAGCACCTTCGGGCATGGCTGGCATCGGGTGGTTCTCGTTGTAGAGGGTCAGGTAGTAGAAGACGTCGTTGCCGTCGGGCCCGTACATGTCGTGGATGCCGTGGCGGACGAGGGCGGCGACCTCGTAGGCGAAGGCCGGGTCGTAGGCCCGGCACACCGGCACCGTCGACGCCAGGACGTGGCTGTGGCCGTCCTGGTGCTGGAGCCCCTCGCCCAGCAGCGTGGTCCGCCCGGCGGTGGCGCCGAGCAGGAAGCCCTTGGCCCGGTGGTCGGCGGCCTGCCAGATGAGATCGCCGACCCGCTGGAAGCCGAACATCGAGTAGAAGATGAAGAACGGCACCATGGGTACGCCGCGGGTGGCGTACGAGGTGGCCGCCGCGGTCCACGAGGCCAGCCCGCCGGCCTCGGTGATGCCCTCCTCGAGCAGCTGGCCGTCGACGTTCTCGGTGTAGCTGAGCAGCAGGGAGTGGTCGACCGGCTCGTACTTCTGGCCCTGCGAGGCGTAGATCCCGAACTCCTTGAACAGCGAGTCCATGCCGAAGGTGCGGGCCTCGTCGGGGATGATCGGCACGATCCGGTGGCCGAAGCCGTCGGCGCGGGCGAGGGCCCGGAGCAGGCGGGTGAACGCGGTGGTGGTCGACGCCGCCTGCTTGCCCGAACCGGCCAGGAGCTCGGTGAAGGTGTCGTCGGGTGGGAGCTCCAGCGGGCGCTTGACCCGCACGACCCGCTTCGGGAGCGACCCGCCCAGCGCGGTGCGCCGCTCCATCAGGTAGGTGTGCATGGGGCTGCCCTCGGCCGGCCGGTAGTACGGCGGCTCGGCGTCGTCGGACAGCGACTCCTCAGGGATCTCCTCGTGGAGGAACAGCCGCTCGCGCAGGCTGCGCAGCTGCGTGAGGGTCATCTTCTTGATCTGGTGGGTGGCGTTGCGGGCCTCGACGCCCTCGCCCAGGGTCCAGCCCTTGATCGTCTTGGCCAGGATCACCGTCGGCGCGCCCGTCTGCTGGGTCGCGGCCCGGTAGGCGGCGTAGAGCTTCGAGTAGTCGGGGCCCCCGCGGGGGAGGCTGCGCAGGTCCTCGTCGCTGAGGTGGTCGACCATGGCCCGCAGCCGGGGATCGGGGCCGAAGAAGTGGTCGCGGATGTGGGCGCCGTCGCTCACCGCGTAGCGCTGGAAGTCGCCGTCGACGGTGCTGTTCATCTTGTCGAGCAGCACACCGTCGACGTCCTGGGCCAGCAGCTCGTCCCACTTCGAGCCCCAGATGACCTTGATGACGTTCCAGCCCGCGCCCCGGAAGACGGCCTCGAGCTCCTGGATGATCTTGCCGTTGCCCCGCACCGGCCCGTCGAGCCGCTGGAGGTTGCAGTTGACGACCCAGACCAGGTTGTCGAGCTGCTCGCGCCCGGCCATGGCGACGGCGCCGAGCGTCTCGGGCTCGTCGGTCTCGCCGTCGCCGACGAAGCACCACACCCGGGTCTCGTCGGTGGCGTCGATCTGGCGGGCGTGGAGGTAGCGGTTGAAGCGGGCCTGGTAGATCGACGAGATGGGGGCCAGGCCCATCGACACCGTCGGGTACTCCCAGAAGTCGGGCATCAGCCGGGGGTGCGGGTAGCTCGACAGGCCCCGGCCCGAGAGCTCGCGGCGGAAGTGGTCGAGCTGCTCCTCGTCGAGCCGGTGCTCGAGGAAGGCCCGGGCGTAGACGCCAGGGGCGGCGTGGCCCTGGATGTAGACGGCGTCGCCGGCCCGGCCCCCGTCCTTGCCCCGGAAGAAGTGGTTGAAGCCGACCTCGTACAGCGACGCGGACGAGGCGTAGGTGGCGAGGTGGCCGCCGATGCCGTCGGCCGCCTTGTTGGCCTTGATGACCATCACCGCCGCGTTCCAGCGGATGTAGGCCCGGATGCGCTGCTCCATGGCGGCGTCGCCCGGGAACCAGTACCGCAGGGCCTGCTCGCCGGCCGGGATGGTGTTGATGTACGGCGTCCGCACCGGCGCCGGGATGCCGAACTGCAGCTCGTGGCTGCGCTCCAGCAGCTTCTGCATCAGGAACTCGGCCCGGCTCCGACCCTTCACGCTGGCCACCGCGTCGAGCGACTCCAGCCACTCGCGGGTCTCGTCGGGGTCGGTGTCCGGCAGCCCACCGACGAAGTCGTCAGAGATGCTCATGGGTCCACTCTCGCAGCACCGATCAGCCTTCGCACCGGGTGGGCCGTGAACGGCGCGTGTCATGCTCGACGCGATGCCAGGCCAGCCGACGATCGTGTACACGGACGGTGCCTGCTCGGGGAACCCGGGGCCCGGGGGATGGGCCTGGGCGGTGCCCGGCGGGGCGTGGGCGCGGGGTCACGATCCGGACACGACCAACCAGCGGATGGAGCTCCAGGCTGCGCTCTCGGCGGTCGAGATGCTCGAGGGCGAGCTCGACATCGTCACCGACTCGACCTACGTCGCCAACTGCTTCCGCGACGGCTGGTGGAAGGGTTGGGAGAAGCGAGGCTGGAAGAACAGCGCCAAGCAGCCGGTCGCCAACCGCGACCTGTGGGAGCCGCTGATCGAGGCCCACAAGGCCGGCCGCTTCGGCGTCCCCCGCTGGGTCAAGGGCCACTCCGGCGACGTGATGAACGACCTGGTCGACCGGCTGGCCGTCGCCTCGAGCCTCCAGCAGGACGACGCCTCGGGCGCCACCCCGCCGTCGCCCGAGGAGCTGGGGCCGGCCGACTCCCCGTCGGTCCGCTCGGTCGCCACCGGCACGGGGACCGCGGCCTCCCGGCTGGCCGACCTCGACCCTGCCGAGCGCCGCGCCGAACGCCGCCGGCGCGACGGCCGCATCCCCGAGGGCACGCTCCTGGTCGCCGGGGGGATGCGCGATCTGCCCGACGACACCGTGGCGCTGCGGCGACGGCTGGCCGAGCTGTTCGCCGGCTACGCCCAGCTCCACGACGACCTCAGGGTGCTCACCGGACTCCGCCCGGGCGCCGAGGCCGTGGCCGGCGAGGCAGCCATGGAGGCAGGGGTCGACTGGGTCTCGGTGCTGCCCTGGCCCGACCCCCAGGAGCACATGCGGTTCGCCGACCGGGACCGGTTCGTCGCCCTGCGCCGGCTGGCCCCGTCCGAGATCGTGCTGGAGCGGAAGGTCCCCGCCACCCGGGCCGACCGGGCCAAGGCCCTCGGCCGGCGCGACGCCTGGCTGGCGTCGGTGGCCGACCTGGCCGTCATGGTCTGGGACCAGGTCGACGACGCCGGCCGGGAGATGACCGTCCGGTTCGAGAAGGCCATCCCCGACGACGTGGTGATCGTCGGCCCGTCCTGATCGACCCCGTCGGAGGGGTGGACGACGGGACGATGATCAGGACATGGACACCAGCACGCACCGCATCGCCGACACGCCCCTCCACCTCGGTCTCGGCGCCGTCGCCGTGCCACTCGACGGCTTCTCCTGGTCGCCCGAGTACCTCGGCGCCTACGGCGAGCGCTTCGCCCACGAGCACGGCGAGGGCCGCCTGGTCACCTGGTTCGAGATGACCGAGGACTGGGACAGCTGGGAGGCCCACCCCGCGGGCGAGGAGGTGGTGCTCTGCGTCAGCGGCCGGTTCCGCCTCCACCAGGAGCTCGACGGCGAGACCGCCGTGGTCGAGGTCGGGCCCGGGGAGTACGTCGTCAACCCGCCGGGGGCGTGGCACACGGCCGACGTCATCGAGCCCGGGAGCGGTCTGTTCATCACCCCTGGCCAGGGCACCACGCACCGGCCCCGCTGAGGGAAGGAACCTGCGGTCCACCGGGTTGGGTGGGGTAGGCCCCCCATCACCTGGGGAGCGCACCCCCGTGACGGATCGGTCCGATGAGCAGAGGATGGGCCCGTCCCCACGCATCACCCCGTCGAAGGTCGACACCATGAACCACCACTCCGAGCGCACCAACGTCCTCGTCGCCACCGCCGGCCTCGCCGCCGTCCTCCTCGTGTCCCCCCTCTCGACGCTGATGACGGTCGCCGTGGTGGCGACCATGCTCGGCATCGCCCTCACCTACCGCCTGACGGCCAACCCCCTGCGGGTCGTCACGGCCGAGGTGCGCGCCGATGCCCCTCGGGCCCAGCGGGTGTCCCCCCGCCGCTGAGCCCCCCGGGAGCCCCCACCCTCGCTCCCGTCTCCACCGGCCCGGTGCCGGCGCATCCCCCCCGGGCGCCGACGCCGGGCCGGTGACGCGCCCGGTGGCATGCTCGGACGGTGCCCGTGCCCTCTTCCCGCTCCCGCGTCGGGGTCGACACCGGGGGCACGTTCACCGACGTGGTGGCGGCCGACGGCTCGGTCGTGAAGGTCCCGTCGACCCCGGCCGACCCGGGTGAGGCGGTGCGGACCGGCGTGGCCGCGGTCGACGGCGCGTCCGGGTCCGGACGGCCGGGCGTCCTCGCCCACGGGACGACGGTGGCCACCAACGCCCTGCTGGAGCGGCGCGGGGCCCGGGTCGCCCTGGTGGCCACGGCAGGGTTCGCCGACCTGGTCGAGATCGGGCGCCAGGACCGCCCGTCGCTCTACGACCCCTTCGCCGACCGACCGGCGCCGCTCGTCGATCGGGCCGACCGCCACGAGGTGGCCGGCCGGCTCGCCGCCGACGGATCCGAGGTGGCGCCGGTCGACCTCGACGGCGTGGGGCTGCTGGACCTCGACGACGCCGGGGCGGTGGCCGTCTGCCTCCTGCACGCCGACCTGGCGTCGGACCACGAGGAGGCCGTCGCCGCCGTCCTGCGCCAGCGGGGCCACGACGTCACCTGCTCGCACGAGGTGTCCCCGCAGTTCAGGGAGTACGAGCGGACGGTCACCACCGTGGTCAACGCCTACCTGCGCCCGCCGTGCCGCACCTACCTGCAGGGGCTGGCCGACGCCGCCGACACGGTGGTGGTCATGGCGTCGGCCGGCGGGCTGGTGCCGCTCGACCGGGCCGCCGAGCTGCCGGCCACCCTGCTCCTGTCGGGGCCGGCCGGTGGGGTGGCGGCCGCCGCCGAGGTGGCCGTCGCCTGCGGCTTCCCCGACGCCGTCACCTTCGACATGGGGGGCACGAGCACCGACGTCTGCCTGGTGCGGGACGGGGCGCCCGAGCCGGCGGGGGAGCGGGTGGTGGCCGGTCTCCCGGTGCGCCTCCCGTCGCTCGACGTCCACACGATCGGGGCCGGCGGCGGGTCGATCGCCGCGGTCGACCCCGGCGGGGCGTTGGTCGTGGGACCGCGGAGCGCCGGGGCCGTCCCCGGCCCGGCCTGCTACGGCCGGGGCGGCACCGAGCCGACGGTGACCGACGCCGATCTGGTCGCGGGCCGGCTCCCGGCCGACATGGAGCTCCCTGGCCTGGGCCGGGTCTCGGTTGCGGCCGCCCGCTCGGCCCTGGACGGCGCCGGGGTGACGGCGGAGGGCGTCATCACCGTGGTGGAGGCGGCCATGGAGCAGGCGGTGCGGTCGGTCACCGTGGCCCGGGGCGTCGACCCCCGGCCCCTGGCCCTCGTGGCCTTCGGGGGTGCGGGGCCGCTGCACGCCTGCGGCCTGGCCGAGGCGCTGGGGATGGCCACGGTCATCGTGCCGCCCCGCGCCGGCGTGCTCTCGGCCGTGGGGCTGCTGTGCGGCGCCGAGCAGCACGACGAGGTCCGATCGTGGCCCACCCCGGCCTCGCATGCCGGCCTCGTCCCGGCTCTCGACGACCTGGCCTCGGTCGCCGTCGCCGGGCTGGGCGGCTCGTCCGCCGACGTGGACGTGGTCCTCGAGCTCGACTGCCGCTACGCCGGGCAGAGCCACGAGCTGCGGGTCCCCACCGTCGACGCCTTCCCGGCCGAGCACGAGCGCCGCAACGGCTACGCCCGGCCCGAGACGCCGATCGAGGTCGTCGCCCTCCGGGCCACCGCCCGCCGACCCGCTCCCCTCGCCGTGACCGACCTGCCAGCCGTCTCGCGCTCGGCCGCGGTCGGGCCGGCGGTCATCGCCGAGGCCGACTGCACCGTGTACGTGGCCGAGGGCTGGCGGGCCGACCCGGGCCCGCTGGGCGCGCTGGTCCTGACCCGGGTGGCACGTTCGTGAGCGGGCTCGACCCGGCCGCGCTGGCGGTGCTGATCGCCCGGCTCACCGGGGCGGCCGAGGAGATGGGGGCGGTGCTGCGGCGGAGCGCCTTCAGCCCCAACATCAAGGAGCGGGCCGACTGCTCGGCCGCCCTCTTCGCCGCCGACGGCACCCTGCTGGTCCAGGCCGAGCACATCCCGGTGCACCTCGGCTCGATGCCGGCGTCGGTGGCGGCGGCCATCGGGGTGGCGGGTCCCTCTCCTGCGGCGGGCGATCAGTGGATCGTCAACGACCCCTTCGCCGGCGGGACGCACCTGAACGACGTCACCCTCGTCGCGCCCTGCCACGCCGCCGACGGCCGCCTCGTCGGGTGGGTGGCCAACCGGGCCCATCACGCCGACCTGGGCGGGGCCGCGCCGGGATCGCTGCCGGCCGACGCCACCGAGATCCAGCAGGAGGGCTTCCGGGTGCCGCCGATGCGGTTCACGCCCGAGGTGCGAGAGCTGCTGGTGGCCTCGTCCCGGACCCCGGACGAGCGCCGGGGCGACATCGACGCCCAGGTCGGCGCCAACGTCGTGGGGGTGGCCCGGCTGGCGGCGCTGGCCGACGAGCCCCTCGACGAGGTGATCGCCTACGGCGAGCGGCGGATGCGAGCCGCGGTGGCGGCCCTACCCGACGGGGTGTGGTCGGCGCGTGATGTCCTCGACTCGACCGGCGCCGGGGTGGGGCAGCGCTCGCCGGCGGTGGTGGCCGTGACGGTGACCATCGCGGGCGAGCACATCACCTTCGACTTCACCGGCACCGACCCGCAGAGCCGGGGCAACGTCAACGCCGTGGAGGCCGTGACCGTCAGCGCCGCCGTCTTCGCCCTCCGCTCGGCCATCGACCCGGGCGTGCCGGCCAACGGGGGCGGGCTGCGGGTCGTGTCCGTCCTCGCCCCCGCCGGCACTCTGGTCGCGGCCCTGCCGCCGGCGGCCGTGGGGGCCGGCAACGTCGAGGTCAGCCAGCGGGTGGCCGACGTCTGTCTCGCCGCCCTGGCCGGCGCCGCCCCCGACCGGGTGGGCGCGGCATCGCAGGGCACGATGAACAACCTGCTCATCGGGGGCGACGGCTGGGTGTACTACGAGACCGTCGCCGGCGGCCAGGGCGCCCGCCCCGGCCGAACCGGCATGAGCGGCGTCCACACCGGCATGACCAACACCAAGAACACGCCGATCGAGGCGCTGGAGCGGTCGTTCCCCCTGCGGGTCGAGGCCACCCGCCTGCGCCGGGGCAGCGGGGGCGCCGGCGCGTCGCGAGGCGGCGACGGCATCGAGCGCGACCTGCGCGTGCTCGAGGACGTGACCGTCAGCCTCATCACCGAGCGCCGGGACAGCCAGCCCTGGGGCCTGGCCGGCGGCGGCCCCGGCGCGAGCGGCGAGAACTGGCTCCTCCCCGCCGGCGACGAGGACGCGGCCGAGCCGTTGCCCGACAAGTGCACCCTCCGCCTGAACGCCGGCGACGTCCTGCGAATGCTCACCCCCGGCGGAGGCGGCTGGGGACGGCCCACGGCTTGACTGTGTCAGCGCGTCGGGAGACGTGGGCACTGTCGAACTCGGCCACATCGCCGAGCTTCGTTCGAGACGGCTGGCTCACTCCACCCGGTGGAGACGCCGGACGACCCAGTCCAGAACGTGCGAGTAGCTCAGGAAGTCGCCCATGGGTATGCATTGGAGCTGCCGGTACCTCAGAGCGACATCGCGGAAGTCGAGATCTGGGTGCACCAAGCAGCAGATGTCTTCAGGAAGGCTCCGCTCCCGGATGGCGCCGAACTCGCGCTGGCACTCCCCACTCGCCAGAGCAGCCTCGCTCACGACCATGATGTGGAGTAGAGCCGCCTTGAGCGAGTGGTCCACCTCGCTCGTCCAGGTCGAGCCGACCGGGATGTCGAGGTACGTCCAACACGAGATGCCGAGATCGCCTTCCAACCTCTTGGCGAGCGACGTCGCGATGTGAGCATCCGAGGATGCCACGCTCACGAAGATCGTCGGATCGGCGTCGCTGGGTGACGATGCACTCCAGCGCATGCCGTTTATGGCGATCAGGGTGCGGGTGCTGCGGACGACGCTCCACTCGGACTGAATGCTCGACATGACCGCCTCGTCGAACGAGCTCTTGTCGCGCCCGACGACCTCGAGCATCACCTCGTCACATTGCTTGTTGACGAATGCCCTCCTCACTCCGCTGATGCGGGCCAGGATGGGCGCGGCGTAGTCCAGAATCACCTCATCGGTTCGGATGGCGCACCGGACGAACGCCGTGCACGACGTGCGCAGCACATACTCCTGGCTCCCACTACTCGCACCGGGCACCACCTCATCGACGGTGAAGCGCTCGATCTCGCTGATGGGGGTGTCCTTGGCTCGCACGAGGGCGTACGCCGACTCGATCTGTTCTGGGGTGCCCTCGAGGACGGCGACGACATCAACTCCGGAGTACACAGCGGCTGCTTGTGTGAAGCCAGGGATCGTCTCGAGCAGCTCGACGACGTGTCCGGATCGCGGTGGCGGCACCGTGATCAGTGCGATCTCCGCATGCAAGGCAGTCGACATGGGGGCACGATAGTCATGTCATCCCGGGCGTCAGATGCTGGCCAGACAGCGCCACGCCACCTCTTGTCGCATATTGCGATAATCGTGCTAGCATTGTGCGACATGAAGACGCTCTATCTTCGGAACGTGCCGGACGAGGTCGGTGAGCGCCTTGAACGCCTCGCCGCACGGGAGGGGATGTCGGTCTCGGCGTACGCCACCCGGGAGCTGGCGATGATCGCCCGCCGAGAGAGCAATCCCGCGCTTCTGGCCGATCTTCCCGACCTCGGGGTCGAGGCTGCCGCCATCGTGGGCGATGTCGAGGCCGGTCGCCGCGAGCGGTGATCGTCATCGATGCCTCGGCGGCGATCCTCGGCCTGCTCAACGACGGTGAGGCGCGATCGATGCTCCGCGAGGGGGCAATCGCCTGTCCTCACCTAGCCGACTCCGAGGTGGCCCATGCGCTGCGGTCCCAGGTCCTGCGGGGTGACGTCGAGGCCGCTGATGCCTGGCGCGCCCTCGAGACGTGGGGGCGCCTCGGCATCGAGCGGATCGGCGTGCAGGGCCTGCTCCCGCGCATCTGGGAGCTGCGCGACAACGTGAGCGCCTACGACGCCACGTACGTGGCGGTGGCCGAGGCACTGGAGGCCCCCCTGGTCACCGCCGATGGGCGCCTCGCTCGGGCTCCTGGGCCCCGGTGCTCGATCACGGTGGTTCCCCGCTGACCGAGCGGGTGTCGAGTGGCTCGACCAACACCAGGAGCACGGGGCGAGGCCGCACTCAGCGGGGCTCGTCGGATCCCTCCATCGGCTCCCGGTGGACGACGCGCTCGGCGACGACGCGGAGCTTGACGTTGAGGCGCTGGGAGGCTCGGCGGAGGATGTCGAAGGCCTCGTCGTCGGAGATCTCGGTCCCGGCCATGAGCATGCCCTTGGCGGTGGCGATCACGTCTCGCGTGTCGAGGGCGGCCTGCAGGTGGCCGACCCGGCGGGCGTTGGACAGGGCGACGGCGGCGTGGGCGGCGAACACGGAGGCGACGTGGCGATCCTCGTCATCGAAGGCGTCGACGCGACCCGAGTACAGGTTGAGGACGCCCATGGTGTCCTCGTCGGCGTAGAGCCGGAAGCACAGGATGCTGCGGACGCTGGTCTCCCGGTCGGCTCGCGCCACGAACGAGGGCCAGCGCGGCTCCGCCCGGATGTCGCCGGTCTCGAACACCTCGTGGTCGTGGATGGCGTCGAGGCACGGCCCCTCGCCCGTGTCGTACTGGATCTGGTCCACTTGGCGGGGGACGGCGTCGCTGGCGCCGGCGGTGTGCACCTCGCCCCGCTCGACGACCGACACCCCGCAGTGCTCGGCGCCATCGACCGTCTCGACCGCCAGCGCGGTCATCCGGTCGAGCATCTCGCCCGCCTCGTGCTCGCCCATCAGCAACCGAGCGACCTGAGCGATCACGTCGGAGAGGTCCTCGGGACGACCAGCCTGGTGGTGATCGGACGTGCTCACAGGTCTTCGCCCTCTCGTCGCGGCCTCAGCAGGACGTTGTTTGGCTTCTGATCGGATGGAAGTATGGCCTCGGGCGATGCTTGCATCGTCCGGTGGTCTCGGAGTTGAACCCACAGCTCTGGGGCTGCCCGCACCGTCGGGAGGCGCCGACGCGGCGGGGCCCCGCCCCGAGAACGGAGCGGGGCCATGAGCCGCAGGTGATCAGCTGGTGATCAGCGGGTGTCGCCCTCGTCGGTGAAGGGCTCGCGGACCCCCGTCTTCGCCAGGCCGCTGCTGATGAAGTAGGCGGACGCCGCGATGGCTGCGTAGAGCCACCCGTCCTCGGCGTGGAGGCTGTCGCTGTCGTCGATGTAGGTGGCGATCAGCACGCCGACGATGAAGAGCACCATGAACATGAACTCGGTGGTCTTGGCGCCGGCCTTGGTCTCGGTGAACCGCCGGACGCGCGGTGCGGTGGCGTGGGCGGTGTCGTATTCGGTGTCGTAGGCACCGGGGGTCGTGGTCGTCATCGGGGAACCTCCTCGTGGGACGCCCGTGGCGGCGTCCGGAGGGGCCTCCCCATCCGGAAGGCATCGACCAGATACTCCCCGTTCGGGTGACAGGCCGCCGGGGGTTCTTGCGGCCGCGTCACCGGAGCCCTGCGTCGTGCGGCACCACCGGGTGGTCCGACCGCTCGCGCTGGGCGGCGACATCGTGGGCGATCACGGGATCGGTGGCGACCCGCTCGTCGTACTCGCGGTCGAGGCGCTGGGCCCGCTCCCGGTCGCGCTCGGCCGCGACGCGGGCGTCAGCCGCCGGACCCCGCTCGGGGTCGGCGGCGCGGGTGGCCAGACGCGTGTGCCAGCGCTCGCCCCGCACGCCGCCAAGGATCCCACCGACGACGATGGCGACGAGCGAGACGACGACGCTGGCGATGGCCACGCCCTTCAGCTGGTCCCAGCCGGTGGGGACCCCGACGCCCCGCAGGTCGTCCTGGATCGAGCCGCTGTCCTGGGCGGCGCCGGCGACTCCGCCGACGATGGCGCCCAGCACCAGGCTGAGCAGGGCGACGGCCAACCCGTGGAGGAGGCCGGAGCGGCGGGCCATGCGGCCGGCGACGTAGCCGCCGAACAGGTAGGCGACCAGGAGCACCAGACCCGAGACCAGGCCGGCGACCGCGCCGCTGCTGGTCCAGTCGTTGGTGCGGAACTCGGTGTCGACGTCGAACGCCGCCAGCAGCGAGCCCGCGATGGCGGCCACGACGGCGAAAGCGCCGTAGGCGCACAGCGTGCCGGCGACGATGCTGACCAGTGAGACCCGGCCGAGGCCGGCCTCACGAGCGGTGGTGCGATGTTCCTGCGCGGAGCGATGGGTGCGGGCCATGGTGGTCCTCCTCGGGGACGGAATGGAGCCCCCTGCTCCCCATCGACCCTCGCGCCACGCATGGATGGCCCGAAGGGGTGGGCGAGATCACCGGCCTCATCGAGCTGTGCGAGCTGGCCTGAGACCGCCCGACCGGTCGTCGTCACCCCTGGTCGTCCTCCAGGCGGGCGAGGAGCACGGCGCCCGCCGACAGGGCGAGGGCCCGGGCGACGGGCGACCAGGCCTGCGGCGCGACCGACCGGGCCAGGCCCACGCCGGCCGCGATCCAGATCCCGGCACACCATCGACACGTCACCACCGTGGCGAGTCGGGGCGGGTCGTCCTCGGCCTCGACCAGTGCCGCCGCAGGGGTGGCCGGTCCCTCCGAGCTCGACAGTCCGACACGGCGCAGGACGGCCTGGCGCCAGGGCTCGCTGATCACATCGGCGGTGGCGAGACGGGTCAGGCGATAGGTGGCCAGGACGTCGACCGCCAGCTCGACGGGATCGATCGGGATCAGGGCGGGCGGACGCGCTCGGCGGCTCACGATGGCTCCTCGGGGTGGTCGATGCTGCGCTCGTGCTCGTCGATGAGGCGCAGAGCGCACTCGACGATGGACTCCCCGTGCTCTGCGGCCCGGACGCGCAGGACGTCCCACGCCTCGGCCGGGGTCAGGCCCTCGGAGAACATGAGCACGCCGACGGCGATCTCGACCTGCTCGGCCTGGTGGACCACCTCGACCAGTCGGGCCATGGTGTCGACGCTCGCCTCGTACAGGAGCGAGGCGACGATCAGGTGGACGGCGTAGGCGACGAGCTCGGAGACGCGATCGGGGTCGTCGTCGGTGAAGGCGTCCCGCTCCCGGGAGTAGAGGTTGAGCGACCCGACCGCGTGCTCGTCGGAGCCGAGCGGGATCGAGAGCACGCTCTCGATGCCCATCTCGACGGCGCCGGGGGCGAAGTGCTCGAAGCGCTCGTCGTGTTGGAGCGCATCGATCCTGATGGACGACTGCTCGCGGGCCGAGCTCACGCAGGGGCCCTCGTCCACGCGGTACTGCACGAGGTCGGCCTCGATGGCCAGCTGGCTCGTGGAGGCGCCGGTGACCATCGCCTCCTCCACGATCAGGGAGAAGCTGGCGCTGTCGCACCTCGGCACGGCCCGCTGGACCAGCTCGGCGACGGCTTCGAGCTTGGTCGACAGGGTTCGCTGTGATCGGAACAGCTCGTTCAGCCGTCGGATGTCTCGTTCCACGTCACGAGGCAGGTCCACAGGCTCAGTCCCGTCCCTCTCGTCGACCTCGGTGCCGCGCGCCCTTCCGAGGGGGCCGACCTCCAAACGCTCGCCACCGAGATGTCCGGATCGGGTTGGGCCCTCGCCCCATGGAGAGGTTGCGCGGGTGCTGCTCATCCTGATGCCCTTGCTGACGCTCCTTCGCGGTTTCGACGATGCCCAAGACGACGCATGGAAGCCGTTCCTCCTCGAGGACCTCTGAACGGCCCCACACGGGTGAACCGAGGGCGGACCTGGTTCGGACGGGGTGTGGTGGAGAGGACCGGCGCGCCTGGATCCGACCACAGGAGGCAGCCATGGGATTCAACCCGCTCGAGCACAAGGGGATCCCGATCGGGGACCAGCTCCGTTCCTGGAGGGAGCTGAACGTCGACCCGCTCTCGACCCGCCCGGACGACCCGTACACGATGACGAGGGTCATCCTCATGAACGGGGCGGAGGTGGAGGCGATCATGTTCTCGCACCAGTTCGCCCGGAACACCGACAACCCCGAGATCAAGCGGTCGCTGGCGACGAGCCGGCGCATCGAGCAGCAGCAGCAGAAGGCGGTCAACTGGCTGGTGCCCGGCGAGTTCACGACGCTGGAGAAGACGATCGGCTACGAGCAGGTGGCCGTCGACCTCACCGCGTGGCTGGCTCGCAACGAGCCCGATCCGAACCTCAAGATGGCGCTCGACTTCGCGCTGCTGGAGGACTTCGACCACCTGTACCGGTACGCCAACCTCTACGACCTGATCGAGGGTGGGCGGGCCGAGGAGCTGACCCAGGGGCTGACCGAGATCACCCCGGGCCGGCCGACCTTCGCCCACCACCGCGACCCGGTCGACATGCTGCGGCGGCACTTCGCGACCCAGACGGTGAACCCGCTGTCGCGCCTGCACGTGATGACCGTCGTCGCCGCCGAGCAGCAGACGATGAACTTCTACATGAACACCGGGCCCGACTACATGGAGCCGATCGCCCGGGGTCTCTACCTGGAGATCGCCCAGGTCGAGGAGGAGCACGTCTCGCACTACGAGTCGCTGCTCGACCCGCTCGACTCGTGGCTCGCCAACCTGCTGTTCCACGAGGCCAACGAGGTCTACCTGTACTGGTCGATGTTCGAGACCGAGACCGATCCCCGCATCAAGTCGTTGTGGGAGCTGCACCTCAACATGGAGATCGGCCAGATGCAGGAGGCCGCCCGGCTGCTGCGCACCTTCGAGGGCCGCGAGCCCGAGGAGCTGCTGCCGCCCGAGCTGCCCGGTGTCCCGCTCACCTTCGAGCCCAACAAGCAGTACGTCCGCGACGTGCTCGCCGCCACGGTCGACCTCCGCACCGACCTCGAGGACTACGCCACCCTCGACTCGCTCCCCGAGGACCACCGGTTCTTCCGGTTCCGGGACATCGTCAACGAGGACGGGAGCTACGGCGAGGACGTCATCGACGCCACCCGCGAGGCCCGCGGCCAGGAGTACCGCCACGAGACCGACGGGCCCAACCCCGTCGACCCGATGCCCGAACCGGCCGGACAGGCCTGAGAGGAGACCACACCATGCCCACCAACGCCGCCCACCACCTCGGGGCCACGGCCAAGCCCGCCCCCATGGTCGCCATCGACCCCGAGCGCCTGATGCTCGACGAGGACCTCGCCGCCATGGCCGACGGCACCGGCCTCAACGGGCCGTTCGTCGCCGACGTGCTCAGCGACATGCTCATGCACGAGCGCTGCGGGTTCCACCTCTACCGCTCCGTCGCCGGGCGGTCGAACAACCCGATGCTCAAGCGTCGCTACGAAGAGTTCGGGGCCGAGACCGAGGCGCACATCGACGTCCTCGAGCAGCTGATCACCGAGCTCGGGGGCGACCCGGGCTACACCAGCCCCATCTCGAGGATCACCGAGAAGTACGACCTCGGCGCCCTCGAGGGCTCGTTCCTGCTCTCCGGATCCGTTGACCTCATGGACCAGGAGATGGCCATGCTCAACGCCGTCGTCCTGGCCGAGACCATCGACAGCGCCAACTGGGAGACCCTCGCCGCCCTGGCCGACACGCTCGCCGACGGCGACGTCAAGGACGCCATGACCCGAGCGGTCGAGAAGGTCCTGCCCCAGGAGGTCGACCACATCGGCTGGGCCCGTCAGATGCGCCAGCAGATGATCCTGCTCCAGGCCCAGAGCAAGGCCGTGCAGACCGTCGGGATGGGCGCTTCGGCCCTCATGGACAGGATCCACTCCCTCTTCGACGACGCCCCCGTCCCCAACTAGATCGGCCGGTCCGGCGTCACCCCTTCGGGCTGTCTCTGCGTCGCCCGGGGGTGGGTGGCGAGCACGGCAGCGCCATCCAGCAAGGAGATCCGATGACCGACACGACGACCGACACATCGAGAGCAGAGGTCGCGAAGAGCGCGGCCCAGGACACCGCGCAGGAGGCGACGGCCCAAGGACGGCAGGTCGCGAGCGTCGCGACCGAGAAGGGCCAGGAGGTGGTCGCCACGGCGGCCGAGCAGGCCAAGGGCGTCGTGGCCGCGGCGTCCGAGCAGATCGGCACCGTGGGGGGCGAGGCGCTCGGCCAGGCCCGCACGGTCCTCGACTCGGCCACCGGCGACGTGCGCGATCAGCTCGAGCAGCGGCTGCGCACCCTCGTCGAGTCGGCCCGCACCACCGCCGGCGAGCTCGACGCCCTCGTCGACGGCCGCCCCGAGGACGCCGGCCGCGCCAGGGAGCTGGCCCAGAGCGCCAGCCAGCAGGTGACCCGGCTGGCCGATCGAGCCGACGAGCTCGGCGTCCAGGGGGTGGTGGAGGAGGTCACAGATCTGGCCCGCCGCCGGCCGGTGCTGTTCCTCGCCGGGGCTGCCACCGCCGGCATCCTCGTGGGCCGCCTGGCCCGCGCCGGGAAGGAGGCCCAGGGCAACGGTGCCGACGGTCCGACCGCGCCGTCCGTCGAGGGTGGCACCCCGGGCTGGGGTGACACCGGTACCGG